>CAWUJR010000100.1:0-10100 GCA_963922375.1 uncultured Robbsia sp. | reverse complement strand
GGTGGCAAGCGCGACCGCGCATCCGAGAAGCGTCGCTGCGCTGCGCTGGGCCAGCAAACCAAGTTCCGGCGTGTGGGCAATCGAGAGCATGAAAACGATATACGCAGTCAGCCCGGCGCTGAAAAACAGATAACTGACTCGGTTCAGCGAAAAGGCGACAGTCGCGAAGACGCATGTCAACACGATCAAGGCGGGAATGCCCGGATGCAGCAGATACACGGCCAACGACGCCAGTACCGCGCCGGCGACCGTCCCGATGCAGCGCTGCAACACGCTGTGCAGCTCATCGTTCAACGATGGCTTCAAGACGACCAGTGCGGTCATGGGTGCCCAATAGGAATGGGGGATGCCGAGCGCATGCGCGGCCAGCATGGCGAGCACCGAGCCGAGCGCGGAGCGCAACGCCGTGGCGATGGCAACCGGATGCGTGGTGTCGATCGCCGTGCTCGACGTGTCGGCTGGGCGAAGCGCGGGAACGAGCAGGATCAATAAGCCCAGCAGGCCGATCTGTACCGCACCGCCGACGCCGACCATCAGCGCCCGGCTCAACGCTTGCTGCGGACCGGGAAAACTGCCAGCGACGAACAAGGCAATTGTCGACTGCTGACAGATCCAGGTCAGACCCGGCCCCCATATCGACGCAATGCCGCCAAGCGCAGCCCAGACCGCACTCGCGACGACCAACGCGCGCATTGAGTCACCCAGCATCGAGCCCGCCCAAGCCGAAAACATCATGCCGAGACAAGCGAGCAGCATGGGCGCGAGCGAAAACCGCGTGAAGCGCTGCATCGCGCCCATGCCCACGGTGAAAGCGCCACCGGCTGCGACCAGGAACGGAAGCATGCGCGCGCTGTATTGTCCGTAACAAAGACAGATGGCGATGGCGGGCCACGCGACGATCGCGGTCTTCCACAGCCATTGCTGCCAGTTCAGGGTAAAAAGGCCCGCAAAAGGTGACGCCGCCATGTTGCTACTGCTCATCGTGATTCACTGCCCATCCACTATCGTTCAAAGACGCGCATGCCGATAGCCGCGTATCGGCATGCTGCGTGTCCAAACCATTCTATAGTGAAACGGGGGCGTTACTCTGCGTCGATCAGACGCTGTCGAATCTCGTCTTCGCGCAGATGAGGCGCGAACATCTCGATCAAACGGTAAGCGTACGCGCGAAGATAGGTGCCGTTGCGCACGCCGATGCGGGTCGTATTCGGTTCGAACATATCCGGCGTATCGAATACGACCAAATGATCGTCACGCTTTTCGTCCACTGCCATGGCCGCCAGGATGCCGACGCCCAATCCCACTTCGACATAGGTCTTGATAACATCCGCATCCATTGCCGTGAGCACGATATCGGGCACCAGGCCGGCTTTTTCGAACGCGGCGTCGATGTGGGGGCGGCCGGAGAAATCCTTGTCGTAGGTGATGATCGGGTAAGCGGCGATATCTTCGAGCGTGACTTGCTTGGCCGAGGCGAGCGGATGGCTGCGGCGCACGGCCACGACGTGATGCCATGAATATGACGAGAACGTCGTGATATCGGGGAAGCGATTCAGCGCCTCGGTGGCGATGCCGATATCGGCGTCGCCACGCAGCACCATTTCGGCCACCTGCAACGGGCTGCCTTGGCGCAGGGCCAGGTTCACTTTTGGAAACGCTTCGCGGAATTGCTCGATGACTTTCGGCAGCGCGTACCGGGCTTGTGTATGCGTGGTGGCGAGCACCAGGCGCCCTTGTTCTTGTGACGCGTAATGACTGGCGGCACGCCGCAGATTTTCTGTATCGAGCAAGATCCGCTCGATCAATTGCAAGACGCCGTCGCCCGGATCGGTCAAACCGGTCAGCCGCTTTCCGCGACGCACGAAAATGTCGATGCCCAGCTCGTCCTCAAGGTCTTTGATCTGCTTGCTGACGCCTGATTGCGACGTGTGCAGCACGTTGGCCACTTCGGTCAGATTGAGGTTGCGGCGCACCGCTTCGCGCACATAGCGCAATTGCTGAAAATTCATTGTTTTTTCCGAAAGGCGCCGGACGCTTATCACTAAGGCTGATTAGGATAACGGCATAAGAAATCCCGTTATTTGGCGTTACCTATACTAAGCGGAAACGCGAACAAGAAAAACGCTCCCATCGCACTGAAAGATATCTGTAATTAACTTGCATCGCATTGTTTTATATAGATCTTTTATCACGACTATAGTGCGATGACATAAGCAAATTGCGAATGATTCGAGGTTCCAGGGGGGAGGCCGCGCTGTGTGCGCTCGGACACGGAGCTATCGCATTTACGAGGTACGAAAAAAAAGCCGCGAAAATGCGGCCCTTTTTGAAAAATCGACGCGTCGCGATACAGATCGCTGTGTCGCGCAACGCCACATTTACCCGCGATTGGATTTAATTTCGCTCGCGCTCGATAATCCCATACGTCGCGTGCAGACGGAAATGACAAATCGTCATAAGGTTATCTCGGAAAACGGTAATCGCTGGGCTGTCGGGGCAGCTGCATAACGCACGCCGTCGTTCTGCAGCGCGGCGAGCGTCGCCGCGTCGTCGATGCCGTCGAAGATCAACTCGGTGCGCAGGCGTTGCGCGTAACTCAGGAGCGGCGGAATCATCTGTTCCCGTCGTGAGCGTTCAAGGTCGGCAATCACGAAGTTGGGCGTACTGCCGGGTTGCATCGACAAAATCATCGCAGCCCTCGACAGATTTGCCGCGACCTTGAAACCATGGCTGCGATAGCTGTCGACCAGATAGGCGAGAAATGTCTTGTGGACCGCGGCGGCGGCAGGAATCTCGATCACGACCCGCGCCGGATCGAACCCGAGCGATAGCAATATCGCGGCAAAATGTTTGCCATGGTCGTATTTGATGCTTTTCAGTAATCGATCATGGACCGGGAGGAACAGTAAGCCGGGTGTTGCCGAGGCGAAGAAATTCACCGCATGCAGCGCCCGTGTCATCCGGTCCAGCGACACCAGCAGTGCGGCGGATTCGATGGTTTCGAACCAGGCGGCGCTCGACGACATCAATGCCGAACGGTCAAAGGCCAGGAGGCTCGCTCGCCAACCGAGACGGGGGCCGGCTGCGTGGGCCGTGTGGGCGGCATCACTGGGCAGGGACGGTGCGACAGGAGCGCTGCCGATGCTTTGGGAATCGCGACTTTGCGTGTCACGGCGATCCAGGCAGAGCAGCGGCGTGAAGCGTGATTCGAAACGGCCGCCGTCCAGCATGCCGATCGCATTCTGTTGCTCGAAGCGAATAAAGGCCGACAGGACATCGTCATCGGCAATTTGTTGTTTCAACCGATCGAACCGGTCGGCGTCCGACTGTGGCGCGCCCGCGCTTGGCGACGGCGTCAGTGTTTCGGTGTTCACGACCAGACTCTCCAGACAGCATGCAGTGACAAAGACGTAGCGTAACAAGGCCGCCGCCCGGAGGATAACGTTCGTTTCAGCTTAGCAAAGCAGGGCGCGCGATAAGCCTAGGCCAGCTGTCATCAGACGCTGCCAGCTGGCTTGCGATGCAGCCATGTCACCGTGGTCCGTACCGGCCAAACGCGTAGTCCATCGGGGTGGTCTCGAGCGGTACGCCGCCCCATGCAGAATCGGTATGGAAGTAGCCGCTGGCGGCCAACTGCCCCGGCTGCGTGTCCCAACCGTTGGCTCGATCATCGTCGCCGACGATGCGTTCGGCGTAGCGTGTTGCAGCCCGTTCGGCGGCGACGGCGTCGTCGCTATGGGGCTGAGCGTCTCGAGCTGAAAACAGGAAGAAGCGTTTGCTTGCCATGACTGTATTCTCCAGGGGACGCGTCGCCGACGCGTCGCTATCAGAAAATTTAGCAGGCGAATCCGCAAATGCAAAGCGCCAAATGTCACCGTGTGTGAATCGGGGCGCACCGATCACGCCTGCTGCGGAAACGTCAACGTGACTTCCACCCAGCCATTGGGCGTGCAACTGATCGTCGCGTTGCCTTCGTGCAGCAACATGATGGCGCGAACGATCGGCAATCCGAGTCCGCTGGATTCGGTGAACGCACTTCGTGAGCTGTCTCCCCGATAGAAACGATCGAACAGTCGTGCCAACGTCTGCGGCGCAATCGGCACGGCCTGGTTGCCGACGACGATGACGACGCGGTCGCGAGAGACAATGCCTTTGAGTGTGATCACGCTTCCGGCCACGGCATAGCGCACTGCATTGACCACCACATTGCTGATCGCACGTCGGCACATGATCGCGTTGGCTCGCAATGTGTCGTCGAAGGCTGCCGGACGGCGCATCGCGGCCGGCTCGGCGTCGTAAGCATCGACATCGCGGTCCGTACCGACCTCCGTACCGACCTCCGTACCGACATCCGCATCGAGACCCGCATCGACCTCCGCGCCGATGCTGACATCGAAGCGCAATCCGCGCTCGTCCGCGAGCCCTTCGAAATACATTTGGATCGTGTCCAGTTCGTCGGTCAGCGATAACGTGGTGCGCTCGATCATGTGTCGCTGATGATCGGCTTGTGCGAGAAACAGAATGTTCTCCGCGATGCGGGCGAGCCGCTCCAATTCCTCTAAATTGGACTCAAGTACGCTTCGATACTCGATTGTGCTGCGGCTATGCACCAACGTCACTTGCGTCTGACCGATCAGCGCACCGATGGGCGTGCGGATCTCATGCGCGAGATCGGCGGAAAACTGCAGCAACTGCGAGTAACCGCTTTCGAGACGATCCAGCATCGCATTGAACGAGCTGGCCAGTTGCCGCAGTTCGCGCGGCGTGCCGTCGATGTCAAGCCGCACCGCCAATTTCTCCGGCGTAATTTCAGCGGTGCGTTGCGCCATCTCGCGTAACGGGCGCAGACTCCGCTGCAGCGCCCAACTGGCCAGCAGTGCCGTCGCCAGGACCGCCCCGATCACGGTCCATATGACCCGCAGTCGATACGCATCCAATACTTTTTCTTCTTGCGTCATCACATGGGCCGCAGCAATCTCGACGGTCTGCGCGGACGCACCATCGCGCGGGCCCACATGCGCCTGTGCGATCACCCAACGCATGCGTAAGCCATCCGCGCGCTGGCCTTCGTGCAAGGCGGCCAGGGTGATTTGCCGATCCGGGGGCACGGACGTCACGTTCGGGACCGGGATCGATTGCGGATTCACATCGATAAACGGCGCGGCCCCGGGCCGGCGAAAAACGAAGATGTCCTGCTCGTCGCCCAACATCGTTTCGAACAATGCCGGGCGTGCTTCGATCTGTTGCACGGTGTAAAGATCGTGCAGCAACGAGCGCATGTGCTCAACCCGTGCGATCAGTTGATAGTCGGCTCTTTTCGACAATGCTGCGCGGGTCGCGTCGTATAAAGACATGCCCACACTGGCCAGCGCGACGCATGCAATCAGCGCGAACAAGCCGCCGATGCGTACAGTGAGCGGCATCGCCCGGGTCAAACGGTTTCCCCGAACGAATAGCCAATGCTGCGCACCGTGTGGATCAGCTTGAGGTCGAATGGCTGATCCACTTTCGCGCGGAGTCGTTTGACGGCGACGTCGACCACGTTCGTGTCGCTATCGAAATTCATTGCCCAGACGACCGATGCGATCAGCGTGCGTGACAACGCTTCGCCCTCCCGCTGGCAAAACAGGTGCAACAGCGCGAATTCCTTGTTGGTGAGCACGATGTCGATGCCCTGTCGGCTGACCTTGCGACGCAGCACGTCCAGATGCAGGTCGGCAACCCGAAACACATCGGCCTCGCGAGGAACGCCGCGTCGTAACAGTGTGCGTATGCGTAGCAGCAGTTCATGGAAAGAAAACGGCTTGACCAGATAGTCGTCCGCGCCGAGTTCCAGGCCGTGAATCTTGTCGCTGAGATGATCGCGTGCGGTCAGGAACATGACCGGCGTGTCGCGATTTGCGCGCAACGCGCGCATGATTTGCCAGCCGTCGAGGCCCGGCAGCATGACGTCCAGCACGATCAACTGGTACGGTTGCGCGAGCGCCAGACGCAGGCCGTCGGCGCCGTCGCGCGACAGGTCGACCTGATAGCCGGATTCGCTCAACCCTTTTTTTAGGTAGTCGCCGGTTTTTCGGTCGTCTTCGATGACGAGGATGGACATAGCGCATTTTAAGCGAATCCTTATTCGAGAAAATGACAAAAAAGTCATCGTTCGGTCATTCACCGTCAGGAAGACGGGCAGTAGAATGACTGTCGAGACAATAGGGGCGAATCCACCCAGGAGAACGTGTTGAATGCTGCTAAGCCATCGGGCGTACGCGCCAGTCGAACCGTGCAACCGTTCTGGGTGCGGCTCACGCATTGGCTGAGTGCGGTGGCGATCGTGCTGATGGTCATGAGCGGTTGGCAGGTGTATAACGCCTCGCCGTTGTTTCCTGCGTGGACGTTTCCCACGAGCGTCACTTTAGGCGGTTGGCTCGGCGGCGCGTTGATGTGGCACTTTGCTGCGATGTGGCTGTTGTTCGGCAGCTTTGTCGTCTACTTGTTGCTCAATATCCTGACCGGACGGATTAAGCGACGGTATTGGCCGGTGAGCCCGAGGTTGTTCGCGACGGATGCGTGGGCGGCACTTCGCGGCCGGCTCTCGCATACCGAGCTTTCGACCTACAACGCGGTGCAGAAGGTCGCGTATCTGGCCGTCAGTATCGATCTGATCGTCCTGATTCTCTCTGGACTCACGATCTGGAAGCCCGTGCAGTTTCCGCTGTTGCGCGCGCTGTTCGGCGGCTATGATTTTGCGCGGTTCGTCCATTTCTTCGCCATGAGTTTTGTCGTATTGTTTTTCGTCGTGCACATCGTTATGGTGGCGCTGGTGCCGCGCTCGTTGCTGCTGATGATTCGAGGGAGATGACAGATGGCATTCAAGAAGAAGCAGGGGTCACGCCGCCCGGCGTCGGCACCGGATGCCGCGCTGATCATCAAGGACGTACAGCAGGTGCTGGACCGTCCGACGCGTCGTCTGTTCGGGCAGCGCATTTTGACGCTCGGCGGCATCGCAATGTTGTCCGGATGCGATTTGCACACCGGGGCATCGGTCGAAACCGCGTTGCGACGTATATCGTCATTTAACGATACGGTTCAGGGGTGGTTATTCGATCCGAACCGGATGGCGCCCACCTATCCGGAATCGATGATCACGCGGCCGTTTCCGTTCAACGCTTTCTACGATATGGATTCGGTGCCGCAGGTCGATCCGGCAACGTATAAGCTACAGGTCGGCGGTCTGACGAGCGGCAAAAAGATCTGGACGCTCGACGAGTTGCATGCGTTTCCTCAGGAAAGCCAGATCACCCGTCATATCTGCATCGAAGGTTGGAGCGCGATCGGGAAATGGGGAGGGATACGATTCTCGTCGTTTCTGAAAGCGGCGGGCGCCGATACCACCGCGAAATTCGTGTCGTTTCAATGTGCGGATGAGTATTCGACCAGCATCGACATGCCTACCGCGCTGCATGCGCAAACCTTGCTGACATTGACCTACGACGGCCAGATCCTGCCGCCGAAGTACGGTTTTCCGATGAAGCTGCGCATGCCCACGAAGCTGGGCTACAAGAATCCGAAGCATATCGTCTCGATCGCCGTGACCAATACCTATCCAGGCGGCTATTGGGAGAACCAAGGCTATAACTGGTTTGGCGGCTCCTAATCATCGCGCGGAACGACGCTTGCTGCGTGTTATGGCCGCGTTTTGATGCCCCGTTCTACTGCGGCGTTCTACTGCATTCCCAATGGAGTTTTAGATGACCTATCGTACCAAACTGGCTGTCACCACCGTCGCGCTGGCGATGTCATTCAGCGCTTTCGCGCAAAGCCCGAAACCGACGCGGATTCGCGGCAGCATCGTCGCTGTCAGCAGCGACACCCTGACCGTGCACCGCAATAGCGGCGACGACGTTAAGATTGCGTTGAAAGACAGCACGCCGGTGGGCGCATTGCGAAATATCAAACTAGCCGACATCAAGCCGGGTTCGTTCATCGGCACGGCCACGACCACCGGTGTCGACGGCAAACTGACCGCACGCGAAGTGTTGGTGTTCCCGGAGGCGGCGCGCGGTACCGGCGAAGGGCATTACGCGTGGGACCTGGGCGCGAACAGCACGATGACGAATGCAAACGTCGATTCGGTGGTGCAGGCGAACGACGGACGCAATCTGAAACTGTCGTATAAGGGCGGCAGCAACGACGTGACCGTACCGGAGAACGTCCCGGTCGTCACACTGATTCCCGCCACGCATGCGGATCTGGTAGCCGGCAAGAAAGTCTTCGTGATCGCGTTGCCGACCGATGGCGGCAACTACGCCGCGCAACGCGTGATGGTCGAAAAGGACGGCGTTGCGCCGCCGATGTAATCGATGCAAAGCGGAAAATCGAGGCCATCGACAGTCTCGAGGTGATGGCTGTCTGATTGGCGGCCAGCGCACGACGAAGCGCCGAACGTATCATCCGCCGGTCTCAGCGAATTCCCTGTTCACCGTCGCGCCCACAGTGCATGATATGCGCCGTGGGTTTTCGTCGTCTGGGCCGCGCGTGGCATGTGCTTTTGTCCGGTCGGTGGCGATCTTTTTTTGGTACGCTTGTTGGCTCAAGCCACCGGCGACAACGGTAGGGGAATGGCTGTGGGTTTCATCTCGGAAATACTGTTTGGCTTTACCGGCCTGATCAGCATTACGAATCCATTCGGTATCGCGTTCGTTTTTCTGGATAGAACGGCGTCGTTGACCGATGTCGAGCGCACCGCGCTCGCGAAGAAGATTGCGATCAATGCGCTCTGCGTGCTCTGCGTCGCCTTTTTCATCGGCACGCCGATCCTGCATTTTTTCGGCATTTCGATGCAGGCGCTGCGGATTGCGGGCGGCATGACGGTGGCCGTCGGCGGCTGGCAGATGTTGAATGCGCCGGATGTGCGACCGTCGTCAGCGGTGAAGAATGTGGATGCCGAGAACGCCATGTCGAAGGCCTTCTTCCCGTTTACCGTGCCGCTAACGACGGGCCCCGGTGCCATCGCGACCGCGATCGCGCTGAACGCGAACCGCGGGCATCGCTTATCGGACTTCCTGACGTCGGCGATCATATCGATCGTGATTTCGATGGCGGTCGCGTGGGTAATCTACATTACCTATAGCCGTGCCACGCTGTTTGCGAAATATTTGGGAAGCGAGGGCACGAAGGTTGCGATGCGGGTTTCTGCGTTCTTGTTGCTCTGCGTCGGTGTGCAGATCATGTTGACAGGGATCGGCGATTTCCTGATGCCTGTCCTGGCTGCGCGTGCGTCGGGCGAATGATCCGGTTGACGGCCGGCGGCCTGTTGCGGCCCGTGCGTGGGTCGTTTTCCGTCATTCCTGGCTGGGCAACGGATCTTCGTCGGCAGGCAACGGCGTGCGGCTCGGCGGTTTCGTCATTCTTTCCCGACCCTCGTCGTCCGCAGCAGGGAAACGATGTTGCCCGAAGCGCAGCACTAAAATGCCGAGCGCCAGCATGACGATACCGACGGTGACGATCAACATGTGACGGTCGCTGGCATCGTCGAAACGCAGGATCAGCTCACGGGCAAGCGATGCCATTGCAATATAGAGCGGGAAACGCACCGGTAGCTGACCCAGCCGAAGGTAGCGGCCATCCATGGCCAACACTTCCAGGTACAGAAACATCAGCAGCAAGTCGCTCAGCGTCACGTGACCCGAGTCGATCACCTTCCATGCTTCCTGTCCCATTGCCACGGTGGTCGCGAGCCCGATCAGGACCAGGCCGGCGATCTCGACGTAATTGATGAAGCGATCGAACCGGTGTCTAATGCGTTCGGACAGCGGCAGGGTGGGTATCTTGGCGTGCATGTAGGCGATGTTGTCGAGGTGAATCAATGCGAAGGGATCATGCCGGACGCGATGCCGTGAGCAATGCGGTCAGCCGTCCATCAGATGATAGTGGAACAAGCGCGCAGAATTTCGTGACTTGCCTGCGGCGTCTTGGCGCAAGGGCCGTCATTGCTCCGACCGTCACTCGCGACACAGAGGACAAGACACGATGAATTTCACGCATCTGCAGGCGTTTTACGAAGTGGCGCGGGCAGGCAGCGTGAGCGCCGGCGCAGAGCGGCTGCA
>CAWUJR010000099.1:0-10106 GCA_963922375.1 uncultured Robbsia sp. | reverse complement strand
AGCGCACGGTGCAGCGGAGGGAAGGCGTCGATGCTCGATAGCCAGGGAATCATCGCGCGATGGCGGTTGGTCAGTCGGCGGAGCCACGCATCGGCTTCAGGATATCGGCCGTATGCAAGCTGAAGTTGCCTGCCTGGCGATCGGCGAAGTAGAAGCGCAGTGTCTGCGACACCGTCGGAAAGGCGATGTCGTCCCAGGGGATATCTTCTTCCGTGAAGAGGCGCACTTCAAGGCTTTCCTCGCCCGCTTCGATATCGGTGTCGAGCAGACGCGCCAAGTAGAAGAAATGAATCTGTTCGACATGCGGCACGTTGAGCAATGAAAACAGGCTCTGAATCTCCACACGCGCACCGGCTTCCTCGAGTGTCTCGCGCGCAGCGCATTGCGATGTCGTCTCGCCGAGTTCCATGAAGCCTGCCGGCAGGGTCCAAAACCCGCGCCGCGGTTCGATCGCGCGGCGGCACAGCAGGACTTCATCGCCCCAGACGGGGACGGTCCCACCTACATTGCGCGGGTTCTGATAATGAATCGTCCCGCACTGCGCGCAGACGAAGCGCTCGCGCGTATCGCCTGGCGGGATCAGGCGAGCGACAGGGTGATGGCCGCAGTTCGAGCAGTAATTCATGCAGACGGTCTGGTCGTCGAATCGGGGAAGGGAGCCAAGCGTTTGCGAGTGTAACATCCCGGCCATGCTTGACGTACACGCGATTGTGCCGGAGCGGCGTCGGCGCTGAAATGCAAAAAAAGCCGGATCACCTTGCGATGATCCGGCTTTCGAAATGCTTTGGTTGCGGGGGCAGGATTTGAACCTGCGACCTTCGGGTTATGAGCCCGACGAGCTGCCAGACTGCTCCACCCCGCGTCCGAGAAAAGAACTATAGCACCGGGCTCTTGGCAGTGCAAGTCATTTCTTTCGCGCCGCCCGGCAAACGCGGCGCAACGTCGTCAATGACAGCGCACCACCAATGTCCGGTTTCGAATATTCGCTGAAAAGAGGCCGTTGACCGAGCCGCCGGTCGCTGCGTCGTCACCGTCTTTCGACACCACGTCATAGCCACTGGCACCGCACGATTTCCCTGCCATTTCATAGCACTTCGCCCAACTGGTATCGGCATCGCTGCCGCTGCAGTTCAACGTGAATCCCTGGCGCCCATCGGGCAAATTGATCAACGATGCGGTTGAGGAGGACGCGCAACCGGACAGCAACGTCAAACTAGCAAAAAGGGTGGCAGGCAACAGCGCGGCGAACCACGGTAACGGGCGTCGTGAATGGGGCATTCAGTTGTTTTCGGTTTGGTCTTGATGGGGGTGGGTCTCGGGGGGCCGGTGTTCGTCCTCGTCGTCTTCGAGGCAAACCTCGATGCGAGCGGCGCGTAATTTGGCGCGACTTTCTTCCCCTTCGCGCGTAGTGGCGTCCTGCCAGATCGAAATCGACGTCGGCATGTCGTACGTCGATGTTTCCGAGTACCGCATCCACGCCGACGCCGCGGCAGCTTCCGTTACTTTGTGTCCGTCCAGCAAGTAATGAGTCATCTGTTCGTCGTAGCGCATCGGTCGTCACGGCGCCGCTCGAGGCAACCGCAGGGGGCAAAGAAAGAGAAAGCCAGCACGATGCCCGCGGCATTGAAGGGCTGGAACAATTCTAGCAAGGACTTCTCAACTCGGCAGCGGGTGAACACGGAACCACCACGGCCGCTCGTGGAACCATCCTGCGTTTCACGAGCGGCCGTGGTCCGAGGCATAATCACAATAGAATAATTGGGAGAAATTTTATGGCAGGACGCATTACGGGCCCGTATAAGGGCTTTTTTATCAACGCCAGCGCCTCCGTCAGCGGTGTGGACGCAGCGCAATACGTCGGCGCCATTAGTCTGACCGAGCATGGGGTGGACGAACCCAGAAAACTCGAGCGCCTGGTCGAGTTGGGCAGCACCGATAAATTCAGCGACGACCAGGCAGCATTGGAGGCGCTGGAGGGGGAGGCGCGCGACTACATCGATGGGCTGCTCAGTGCAGAATCGGCGAACGCTCCCACGCTCCGTCCCTGAGCGCCGCGGCCATCGGGGAGGGGGCCCGCCGCCATCGTGCACACGATGATGGCGGAGAAATGTAAAAGATTCTTACGTTTTGAATCATTTAGTCATCCCATACGGTGAGCATATGGCTCCGCTCGGCCCTCTGGGTACGGTGGCGCACGGACGAGCGCGATTTGGCGGCCCACTATGGCATGCGACACACGTTGGCATATACCTTGCTACCCTTAGGTGAAAACCTTAACTACGGGGCAGCACAACATGTTCAACTTTGATCCCGGCTACTGGCTTATGGCGCTGGCAGCAGCGGTGTTTTGTTTGACCGCCATCGTTGTGCTGGTGTCAACAACCATTATCGACGAAGAGACCGGTCTGCCGATGTCAACGCGCTCGTCGCAGGGTCCCTGTGGCAATGCACGTCATGACGAGGCCACCGTGCACGATTCTGGGATCGCCGCTGGCTGATCACGCACCCGGCGTCGATCGCCGCGGAGCAGCTGGGTTAGCTAGCGCCGCGACCCTTTCGCTGCGTTGCGACACCGTTGCTTCAATCTTCCGGCAGATCACCCGTCGTTGCGGGCGACATTGCGCGTATGAAGACCAGAGCCCCCCATCCCCAGAATCCATTGGTCGCAAAGCCAAACGCGACCTCCGGCAAGATATTGCCGGTCGGCCACACGCCTTGAATGGGCCCGACTACAAAAATGCCGAGCGCGGTGGGCACAATGCCGCCAAACACGAACGCAGCCAACCAGGGCGCGGGCCGGTGCGGGTCGACGCGCAATAGCCAAGCCATTAAAATGGCAACCACCCCTGATGCGATGCCGCCGACGATGAAGCCCGGCAGCCCGGTGGGCGCGACGCGCGTCAGATCGTAAGGGAGCACGCTCGTCAGACCCGCCGCGTGCAATAGACCGATAGCGGACTGCTGAAAGAACAGGACGGCAAGAAAGCCGGACAGGTAAGGCAGAATCAGACGTTGCATAGCGAGCGTTGCATAAGGTAAGCGGGCGATTCTATCGGCAAGCGCGGCGTGGGCAGTGGCGCGCACGGCCCGGAAAGGCGCTCATTATATGCGCCGGACTCGCTGCGCGGCGGCGTTACACGCTTTCTTCGAGTTGTCGTGGCGTGATGCGCACGGTGGTGATGCGGGGACCCGTCATTTTTTCGACCACCACGTCGAAGCGGTCGAACGCGATACGTTGCCCTTCGGTGGGAAGATCTTCGAGTTGATAGGTGACCAAGCCGCCAATTGATTCCACTTCATCAATGGCCAGGTCGATACCCAGTGCCCGCTCCAGCGTGAACAGCGGCAGGCTTCCCTTACCGAGCAGGCTACCGTCGGACAAATGCGTCCAGTCGTCGCCGTGCTCGCCAAATTCATCGCGGATCTCGCCGACGATCGCTGTCAGCAGATTGTCCAGCGTAATGAATCCGACCGGTTTGACCGGTTGCAGCGGGTCTGCATGACCCACGACGGCAAAATGCGGCGCCCCTGCACGAAACGCCCGAAACAGCTCCGGAGCCGGCAGGTTCGGCGCGACCTTTTGCACCGGGCGAACCATCGGCTCGAGATCGGTGATCGGCTGATTGTCGATTTCCGCGAGGAAAAGGTCTTTCAGGTGGATGATGCCGAGCACCGTTTCACCATCGACATCAAAATAGGGGTAGCGGGTGAACCGTTGCGCACTCGCGATCGCCAGATTTTCTTTCAAACTCAATGCCTTCGACATCGATACCACCTCGCCGATCGGACGCATCAGATCGGACACCTCCAATTCACTGAAGTCGAGCGAGTGCGCAAGAATGTTTCGTTCGGGGGCCGTCATATTGACGCTGGTGCGGCGCGAGCGAAGGATCATCTTCAGTTCGGATGCGGAGTAGGTCGCATCGGGGTGGTCGCCGGTCTTCAGTCCGACGATCCGCAGCGTCGCATTGGCGCTCGCGTTCAGTAATTTGATCGCCGGCAGCGCGATCCAGTAGAAGCCATACAGTGCCCAGGCGGTCCAGCTACCGACCGCCTCGGGCAAGCGAAGCGCGAGCGACTTGGGCGCCAATTCTCCGACGACGATGTGCAAAAACGATATCACCAGGAAGGCGATCGCAAAGGACACGCCGGACACGACGGCCGGCGTCGACACGCCGATTGCATTCAGCGCCGGTGCTAGCGTGCGGGCGAAAGCGGGCTCGCCCACCCAGCCCAGACCGAGCGATGCCAGCGTAATGCCGAGCTGACACGCGGACAGATAGGTGTCGAGGTCGCCGTGAACGCGTTGCAGGATACGTCCGCGCCAGCCAAGCGTTTGCGCCAGTTCGGCAACGCGGGTGCTGCGGAGCTTGACCAAGCCGAATTCGGCTGCAACGAAAAAGCCGTTCAGCAATACCAGCAAAACGGCGGCGGCGATCAGAAGGAGATTTTGCATTCAAGATGCTGTCGAGCAGCGGCAGGACAGACGGGTAGCGGGCCAGCCAGTATAAAGGAGTCGGTGCCACCGTGACGGTGCAATAGCGCGTTGAGGGATGATGTGAAGCGCCCCGTGCGCGGTAGCAGCGAGCCCACGCTCAGGTGGGGTCAGGGCGCGCCGGTACCGATGGCCGAAGGGTCGTGCACCATGCGCTCGTCGGTTTGTGTCTTGTTTGGACGTTTGACCGGCATCCGGTCAGCGGCAGGCCCTGGGTCGACGGCCATACCTTGCCGTACCGCCGCAGTCGGCCGGGAGGGCGTTGGATCGGCGCGGATCACGCCGCGTGATCCGGTGGACGACTTCCCAATGGGTCTACTAAGTGCCGATGCTGACGCCGCTGCTGCAGCGGCGTCAGCCATTGACGCCGCTATCGTCGCTGTGGACCGCAGTGACGTCAGAACACCCACGGTCGCGAGCATCAGTCCGACCCAAAGGTACCGATATCGCATCGGGTGTCTGTTACGGAACCGTGAGCAGATGACTTTTCGCATAATCGGTCGCGCTCAGTTCCAAGGGCGGCGACGGCGACGGCCAACGGCTAGAGGCTGCCGTTTTGCGGAACGCCGGTCTCGAGGGCGCGTTCGATAAGCCCTGCATCTTTGGCCTTGCGAATCGCATCGTCCAGCATCGTTTCCGGCGATTCGAGGCGGATTTTGATCGCCGACAACGCACCTTCCGCTTCCATGATCACCAGCGTTTCCGGCGATTCCGCCGCGCTGATGATGGCGCGCGTGCCGTCGGGGCCATCGCCGAGCGTCGCGCAAAAGTCCAAATTACGGCCATTCACGGTATGGACGAAGTTTTTGATCATAGCGCGTGTCTCCAATGGGTGGCCTGCGATTGGCCGATAACGAAGATTTCTACCGGTCGTTCGCCGGGCTCGTCAGCTTCCGGATCGGCACCCGGCGTGGAGCCGGGCGGAAAACCAGGGGTGTCTTCGGGGCGCGGTTCCAACATAGGGTCTCGCTCCGGCTGTCCAGGGAACGGCTCCGGGCGATGCGCGTGGATGGCAAAGGCGTCCTGGAAGGATAAGTTCATTGTAAGCATGCCTCCGCATCGTCAGGTGAAACCGGTCATTTCAAGCAAACGCTGTGCCGAGCAGAAGAAGAGACCCACATTTTGTCTTTTCGTTTCACCGGCAAGGGCAGGGGTGAGACGCACGGGAGCACGAACGCGCCCGACATATGGCGGCGGAAAAAGCGCGGAGGGGGGCGGATGAATCAAGCAGCCACAATGAAAAACGCCCCTGCACTTTCGTGTCAGGGGCGTTCTTGAAACTGGTTGCGGGGACAGGATTTGAACCTGTGACCTTCGGGTTATGAGCCCGACGAGCTGCCAGACTGCTCCACCCCGCGTCAGAGAAAACAGTATATGTCGAACGTCGTTTCAGTGCAAGCTTTACTTGCGGGTTTCTACTAACGCCGGGTAAAAAATACTTTGCAGGCGGACGAAAGCGGGCTTATTAGGGTGCGCACGGAGCCGATTGTGTGCCCTCTGTCAGGTATCATCGATTATTGAAAAGCCAATCCCGCAACGGAGATGACAGCGATGAGCCATCATGCAGCGCGAGTAAAACGATATAGCCTGGAAGCGGTCCCCAATAACCACGGACAGTTCGAGGCGGTTTTTCGCGTGCATTCGGATGGCGCGCTGCCGGCCGACGATGAAATCCATTTTGGTGAGATCTCGGACACGCCGATGGGAGCTATCGACGAGGCGCGACGACTCGCGAAAGCTTTTCTCGAGGGGATGGCGGGTCACGGCCCCGTATTGGATGGCGTTCGGCCCTGACGGCAGACGGCGTCGACCGCCAGCCCCACCTTGCTTGGCGTCAATCCCCGCAGTGCGGCATCGTTGTAAATGGCGTGGACCAACGCAGCGGCAGCATCCCGCAGCGCGGGTGCCGGCAACAGGCTTCGCGCTTTCATCGTGACGAGGCCCTCCGACACGCCCCGATCGCGTGCATCTGCCACCATTTGCGCGAGGCTGTCCTCTTGCGCACACGCGGCGTCGGCCGGCGTCGGTGAAGTCGACGCAGCCGCTGTAGGAGATGCCGTCTCGCCGGTGCCTGTCGCAAAAGGCGATGCCGATGGCGTCGATGGCGTTGTAGGTGCGGCCACCGCAGCGCCGAGCCATAGCGCGGTGATTGCCGCCGCGTAGCGAGACCGACCCCGACCTGTGCTAAAACGACATCTCGCTGCACGCAGCGCAGATGCCAACGTCATTTCGCATCGCTGTAGACGGTGGCGCGGGATACGCCAAGGTAGTGGGCGACGATCTCCATTGCCCGACGGATATCCAGTGCGCCCGCGTCTCTCAGTTCCTTCAGGAGTACGCGCCGGTCCTCGGCCTTCAACGCCCGAGGCGTGGTGGCCAGGCGCGCTGCAAAACCATCGATCCGGGCGCGAATCGACTCGGCGCCGGCGGGGTCGAGCGACTCTTTCATCGCCGCATTGCTGTCGGTCTGGATAAATTGGCCGACGGCGCTTTGCAAGCCCCGAAATAGCGTCAGATCGATATTCATGCAGAGCGCAGCGATATATTGCCCGGACGAATCCTTGATGCCAATCGATGTGCTTTTCGCTGCTCGCCCATCGGCGAATTGATTCGAGTAGTTCGCGATCACTTGCGGGTACTGCGGATCGGCGATGCGTGCCAGCCCCAATTCCGTTGCCGATTGTCCCTGTTCCCGGCCCGACAGATTATTGTGGACGGCGAGCACCGAGCGGTCTGGATCCAGTAAATCGTGGACCACCACTTCGCAAAAAGGCGCAAACGTGGCTGCCAAGCCGGCAGCAATCTGCCCGACTTGTTCCAGCAGCGCTTGCTGCTCAGCGGTATAGGCGGTCATAAGGGGCAAGTATCCGTGGAGAACAAAACCTGGCGCAAGCGCAGCCGCGCACGGCAGGGGCGCTACTGCCCCGTGCGGGAGTCCGATCGAACGGCGCGCAAGCCCGAACCGATGGGCTCGAGCCGCACGAGCAGCTGGACGCGTTCGATTGTAGAGGAATCGTATGAATCTGGATGAAAAATCAATGTAAGATGCCTGCGAGCCTCAGAGGCGATCTGCGACGCGCTCGCGGAGGAGGAGAAAAGGTTGCACCCTTCGCCGGTCGGAATCGACTACGCTGGGCGTGCGCGACAAGGAGCTTGGCATGACGCCCGAAGACGTAGAAAAGCTGTTCGATTACATTTATTTTGCCGGTGCTGCGCCTCGGCTCGATGAGGCTATCGCCTCGTTGTCCCATTGGGTTTCCGATCGGTTCGACAAACTGTCCACTGCCGATTTGAACGTGCTCGCGGCGATCGGTTCGGTATTGATCGAGAAGAGCGCCGAATTGCGTCAGGAAGATCCTTGTGTCGCGAAGGCGGCGGCGAATTCTCTGATCGACTCCTTGCTTCGCCGAAAATGAGGTGAGCATCAATGCGCTGGCGCGGCGGATTAACGGAAATGCGCCTTAACCGTCAGCCGCCATTGGATCGGTCCCTCCGCGGGCGCGTGTTGATGGTGATTCTGAGCGGGAAACCGGCTGTCCTGGCTCGCAACGATGGATTTGCCGCATCCGGTGCACTTATAGATGCCGGAAAGCGGAACCACCTCGCCGGGTTTGTGCCGTGCGTCGTACTGAAAGCCCTTCTCGTGGGACAGTTCTGCCAAATACTTGTAATAGGCCAAGATGATCTCTCTTAGCGCGAACGTCGTGCCATGCGCCCGGTAGTCGCGGTCGATTCGCTTTAGGCCCAAGCAAATATCGTACGCGTCGCGCTTACATCACCCGTTTGAACGCCACCACCCATACCCACGGATTGGCATCCCATCCGTCGCCGCGGGTTGCATGCGTCTCATCCCAGAGGTCGCGGTAAAGCTCGCATGCGCTGGCAGACAACTGACGCGTTCCGTCTGACAATGTGCACTCATTCATCCAGCCCAGATGTTCGTCATGCAAGCGGATGCCTTCGGCGATGGCATCGCCTTCGCTGATAGCTTGCAGACGTTCGAGCCGGATGTTGGAGATCTGGAGCACAATGCGTGATGCCCATCGCGGCATAAAAATCGACGGGCAGGCGGTCCTGCCTTCCCCGTCCAGGTAGCGCGCGCTCGGGTTGCCGCTGACTTTGTAGCATGTTCCGAAATTGCGCGTCTGCTCGATCCAGTCATGTCCGATTGCCGGAGTGGTAGGAATATCGTGGCGAAAGACGCCGGGCATCGACGCATCTTCGGGAAACGGCACTTCGCCGATAATCCCGCTTTCTTGTACCCACAGTCGGTCGCCCGGTCGGCCATAGGGACAGGGAATCACCTGCTCATCCTCCCGGCCATCGGTCGCCAGCCGCCAGCGTGTGCCGGTCTCCAGGTCGTCGAATCCATAAAAACGCGGATCGCTGCGATCGCTCGCGCCGCCAAAGAATACGATCGGGTGGCCGCGCCACGTATGAGCGGCATGCCGCGTTTGCGTCTTGCGCATCTCCAACAGCGCCCGAACCTCCGGTCCAGAGAAGTGAATGGGTCTCTCGGACATGCTTGCCGTATTGTGTAGATTTTCCATAGGCGTAGGGAATGGATTGGCCGCGCGGGCAGGAGGCGTGGAAGGTCATGACGCCCAAGAAGATCGGCGATCGGGCGGCGGCTCGCCATCGTTGCCGCGTCGCCGGAGCGTGCGCTTCCGCTCGGGACGGATACGAGGCGGCGAGGTGCTTCGATGCGTGACGGAAGCGAACCCTGCATTCAGAATGCCACACGACACTTCTCGAACGCTACAACGCGAAGAGATTTCTTACCATCGTTTTTTCGATAGCTTAACGCAGGCATTGGGGGGGGTGTGAGAACCCCTCGCGTCGCGGGCACGGTGGCCGCGCGATCGCTGCGGTAAAGCAAGTTTGCAAGCTTTGGACATCCTCATCGCGTCCCACCTCGGATATACTGTGTTTATATACAGTATATCCGAGGTTGAGATGCAGATCTCCAAATTGCGATTGTTGGACAGAATGCGGCGCATTCGGCTCGATCACCCACTGTACGATGGAGGCGACCGGGTAACGGACTACGTGCTGCGTGCGGGGCTGGTGACGGGCCGACATGTGCCTGGCGGCCGGCGCTTGCTGCTGACGGAGGAGGGCGCACGGGTGTTATTGGAAATGAGCGAGGCGGAGGCACACGGTAGATTAAGCGGATGTTTTTCAAAGACCTCTGCTTGATCAAGGTGCGTCGGACTCCTATTCGATTGTTCATAAGAACGGTGTAAGCGCCGATCAAGAATATGTATAGCAGCAAAGCTTCGTTCCCACATCGCCAGTCTGTCCTTACGATACGCGCTTTATCGAGAACGAAGCCATGACGTTACGGATACTGGATGGAGGAATGGGGCGCGAATTACTGCGTATCGGCGCGCCGTTCCAGCAGCCCGAATGGTCGGCATTGGCGCTCATAGAGGCGCCCGAGTTTGTCCGGCGCGCGCATGACTCGTTCGTGCAAGCAGGCGCCGATATCATCACAACTAATTATTATGCACTGGTGCCGTTTCATATCGTCTCTCAACGATTCGCTTAACAATGTCTGGCGCTTGCCGACCTCGCCGGCCAATTGGCGCGCCGCGCTGCCGACGCTGCG
>CAWUJR010000098.1:0-10141 GCA_963922375.1 uncultured Robbsia sp. | reverse complement strand
CGCGACTGCCGCACGCAGCACGACGCTTGCTGCGCCTGCCCCGCGCTCTGCGATGCCTGCGCCCTCTTCGTCATGCCCGTATTGCGCACGTGCGGTGATCCGCGTTGTTGCCTGACTTTGCATTGTTCCCGTCTCCTCTAGTATCACGTTATGTCGTTACGTTAATTCAATTTTGCGACGTCGGCTTCGCTGACCTTTGCCGACGGGTTGCCGAACTGCTTTGTTAGATAATTACTCAACGCCGCCGACTGCGCATTCGACAACGTCTGCTCGAATGCCAGCATGCCCACGTCGTTGCCTGCCGCGTTGCGGTGCACGCCATGCAGGATGACCTCGACAAGATTCGTCGGATTCGACGCACCCACCGTGGAGTTATGCACCAATGAAGGATAATACCCGTCTGGCGAACCTTTGCCATTCGCCTGATGACAGGTCGCACAATTGCCGAGGTACAAACGCGCAGGATCCACTGTCGCGCTGATCGTCGTGCCACGTAGCGCAGTGACCGCTTTGTCTGCGGTGCCAAGCAGCGCTCCGTCGTTTCGCCATATCAGACCTCCGTCGTCAGCTGGTCCGCGATGCGAAGCGCCTATGCCGCAATTGTCGGGGTCACATTGACCGTGCTGACCGGCGGCATCGTCGCGCTACTGGCGATGAACAAATTCGGATGATCGAACGTCCGGCAGGCAGTGCTTATCGGCCACCGAATCGCGCCGATTCCGGCACATGATCGTCGCACCGGTGATGTGGTTGTTTGGCGCGAATTCGCCTAGATACGCAATGCCGGTTCCACCCAGGATCTTTGCCGCCGTTGCGTACACTTCCTTCGTGTGTGCCACGCCTCGCTTCACGTAATCGTCGACGCGGTAGGTGATCTCCGGGCGCGGGATGCCGCTCGCATCCATTTCGGTCTTGCTCGGGACGATACGATTTTCCGGTGCCGGCATGATTCGCACCGGCCTGCTCCGCTTTCTCGACGTGCACGATGCCGTTGTACATCGCGCCGATCGGACAGATCGGCATGCAGTTATTGTTACCGCAGCAGGTAGGACGACCGTCGTACGGGCGGCTGTTGCGCGCGACCGGCTCGGTCACCACATTGTAGCGGGCATCGTGCGCATTCATGGCCGTCTTGATTGCCTGCTCGTTATATGAAATCGGCAGCGGGACCATCGGATAGGGCTGCGATCGTGGGGCCCCAACTGTTCGTCCATCGGTCCCCAGACGCCAAGCGCTTCCTCTGCGCGCTGGTAATACGGCTCCAACTCGTCGTACTGCAACGGCCAATCGCGGCCAACGCCGTACGTGGTTTTGATGTGAATCGTTCGGAACGAAACGCCAAGCGAATGCCGCCCAGTGCCATTTGATGCGCGACGATCGCGCCAGCGACACCAGAGCCGACAACGACCACGTCAGCAGATTGCGTATTGGCCATCTCAGCTATCTTTCTCCACGGGCTTTTGTGCCCAGAATCCTGGCTTGCCCGGGCAGTACGTGCGAATGACGAGTGTGTCGGACACCAGGTCGAACATCAGCGCTTGCTCATACGTGATGACCTTGTCATCAACAATGCCGACGTACCACGCGCTCATGATGCGCAGTGCGAGCTTTTGCGCATCGGCATCCATCGCGCCGGATGACAGCACCGCTGCCAGATGCTGCAGCCGCGGCGCGAACGATGCCTCGCCGGCTTGCACCGCTGTCAACAACCGTGCGCCGACATCGGCATCCAATGTGTCGCGTGCGGTCAGTGCATGCGACACCGCCATGAAGGCATCCATCGGCACTGCGGCTAGCGGCGAAGACGACGGGGTTTGAGCGAACGCTTGGAGACCTGTGGAACCAACGGCAGTAGCAGCAGCCAGAGCGAGCATGCGCAGCAGCGTTTGCCGCAGCTTGACGCCCTCGGGCAGCGTCAGCGACAGCGGATCATCGTCGTGTTGGGGGGCGTAACGCAATTTTTTTCCCTATTTTCATCGCACCGATGCGTCGCTGCCGTGAAAGGACGTCCGGAAGGCACGCCTTTCGGCCCACGATCCGCCGTTCGTTACCAGGTCAGCAGCAGACGAGCGCTGTTTCTTTCGATCACGACAGGATCTCGAAACGGCAGAGACGCAGCGTCCATGAGCAGGCAATTGCGCCGATTGTGCGTCAGCCGCGCAAATCGGCGCATCTACGCCGCGAATTTTGCCGATACCTGCGCAGTTTTATGCGCACTCGCCATGCCGCAAGACCCCGACGCAAACCGACTAAAGACAATGTGGAATCGATACCAAATCGCCCTGGCACTGTTTCCATTTCGCCTGTGAGTATATACAAGATGACAAATTGTCGCCCCCAGCCGGCGGCACAACAATGTGTTTCCAAAATCGCGCCCATTGTCTGGTGCAGATCTGAACGAAGCAATCGGGGGCACCATCAGGGACAAACAGCCATCAACGAACACCATCCCAGACACTCTGGCGATGCAAGCATAGCAATAGGCGTAGCGATCAACGTCGCATGTCCCCGTCGGGTTAAGATGGACGACCCCCGAAGCGGCTTCGCGCGCCGCCGGGGCCCCTCAGCAACGTTCCGATCCGGAGGAAGTTCATGAAATTCGCGCGTCTTCTCGTTGACCGCAACACGTTCATCGCCCTCGTCGATAGCGAGCAGGCCGTCTATTGGCCGTTGAAGTCGCTGGTACCGGAGTTCAGCGGCGACACGGTACATCTCGTCGAGTATTTCGAGCAGTTGAAATCGCTGATCCAGCCCGACGGCAATGGCCGCCCGCTGTCCGAAGCGACAGTACTCGCGCCTATCGCCGAGCCGCGTCGGAACATCTTCTGCGTCGGGAAGAATTATCGCGAACATGCGGTCGAGTTTCAAAACTCGGGCTTCGATCACTCCGCGAAGGAAGGCGAAGATGTGCCTGAGGCACCGGTCGTTTTCACCAAGCCGGCGTCCACCGTCATTGGCCCTGGCGACAAGATTCCGCGCCATGCGGGCGTCACCGATCAGCTGGATTACGAGGCGGAGCTCGGCGTCGTGATCGGCCGCGCGGGGCGCGGCATCAAGAAAGCGGATGCGATGCGGTATGTGTTCGGCTATACGGTGATCAACGATTTCACCGCCCGCGATCTCCAGAAACGACATCGGCAATGGTTCATCGGCAAATCGCTGGACGGCTTCTGTCCGATGGGGCCGTATCTGGTAACTACCGATGAAGTCGACGGCCAACAGACCGCGATCCGCTCATGGGTCAACGGCGAATTACGACAAGACGCAAACACGCGCGATCTGATTTTCAACATTCCGGCACTGATCGAGACACTGTCTGCCGGTATCACGTTGCAACCGGGCGATATCATCGCGACTGGCACGCCGGCAGGCGTCGGCATTGGTTTCGAGCCACCGCGATTCATGCAGACCGGTGACGTGGTGCGAATCGAGATCGCCGGGGTAGGCGTGCTGGAGAACGAGGTGGGCGAGTAAGTCCGAGCTATCGTCCATGGTTTTCCTGAAATATCGTCATTCATTCGGGGCTTTTCTGCGACAAGCGGCCCGCGCGCTCGATCTCGTGTGGCAGACCTCGCCGTGGTTGTTTCTGGGGCTGTTGTTCGCCACGCTGATCGCCGGGGTACTACCAGCGCTGGTCGCCTGGATCGGGCAGCGCATCGTGGATGCCGTGCTGCTGGAAATGCACTTGCGGGGGCAAGGCGCGTCCACCTCGGTCACGCCGGTGATGCGTTTCGTGCTGCTGGAAGCCGGTGTGTTGGTTTTCTTGGCAGCCGTACAACGGTTCTCGACGATCCAGCAGACGCTACTGCGAGCATTGCTGGGACAGAGGGTCAATCTGATGATTCTGCAGAAATCGCAGACATTGTCGCTGCTGCAATTCGAGGATTCGGATTTCTACGACAAGCTGGTGAGAGTCCGTCGAGAAGCGACGACTCGGCCATTGGCATTGATCGTGAAATCGCTCGGTTTGATGCGGGAATCGGTGTCGTTGGCTTCGTTCGCCGCGCTATTGGTACATTTCTCGCCATGGGCACTGCTGATCCTGGTCGCCGGCGCGCTGCCGGCTTTTTTCGTCGAAACACATTTCTCCGGCAACACGTTCCGACTGTTCACCCGACGCGCACCAGAGGCCCGTCAACAGGGTTATATCGAGACGCTGTTGTCGCAAGAAGCCCATATCAAGGAAGTTAAACTCTATGGCTTCGCGCCGTTGCTGTTGGCGCGATATCGTGAGACTTTCGCGCGGCTGTACAGCGAGGACCGCGGACTGATTCTGAGCAGCGGACTGTGGAGTCTGGCGCTGGGTCTACTGGGAACCGCCGCATTCTATTTCGCTTATGCATGGGTCGTTTTCGACACCGTGCAGGGCCGCACGACGTTAGGCGAGATGACGATGTATCTGGCGCTGTTCAAGCAAGGTCAGAGTGCGATCAGCAATAGTCTCACCGCGATCGGCGGCTTGTACGAGGACGGTCTCTACTTAAGCAGTCTCTACGAGTTTCTGGCGCAACCGGTCCACGTAACCGGCGGTACGGTAACCGTCGGGCAAGTCCCTGGCGATGGATTGCGATGCGAGAACCTGGGTTTCGATTATCCCGGCGCAGACCGCCCGACCCTCGACAATATCAATCTGCATCTTCGGCCGGACTGCAGCGTAGCGTTAGTGGGCGAAAACGGTTCCGGCAAAACAACGCTGATCAAGCTGCTCACGCGCCTCTACACGCCGGTGCGCGGTCGCATCCTGCTGGACGGCACCGACCTCCAAGCGTGGGACGAAACCGCGCTGCGCGCCCGTATCGGCGTCATTTTTCAGGACTTCATTCGCTATCAATTCTCCGTTGGCGAGAATCTGGGCGTGGGCGACGCCGATGCGTTCACGGATGAGACACGGTGGCGCAAGGCGGCCTCGCAAGGGATGGCAGCCGACTTCATCGAGCGTCTGACGAAACAATATCAAACGCAATTAGGTCGCTGGTTTGCAGGGGGGCAGGAATTGTCCGGTGGACAGTGGCAAAAGATCGCGTTGTCGCGGGCATACATGCGCCAGAGTGCCGATATCCTCATTCTGGACGAACCCACCGCCGCACTGGATGCGGCAGCGGAAGCGGCGGTGTTCGATTATTTCCGTGAACATGCCCGTGGAAGAATGACGCTGCTGATCTCGCATCGATTCTCAAGCGTACGCAATGCGGATCACATTGTCGTATTAGATCAGGGGCGCATCCTCGAAGAGGGAAACCACGCCGCGCTGATGACCGCTGCGGGACGCTACGCGACCCTCTTCAATGTGCAAGCGCGTGGATATCGTGATTGACGCGAGCGAACGAGGCACCGGCAGCGAATGAGACAGTCCCGCACAAGGAATCAACGGGCATCGGATGCAATGTCGCTCACGCTCATGCCATGACACCATTTATAGGCAATGTTCGTGTATTCGCAACAATGCGTTCGTTTCAGGCTGCTTTCTTCGGGAAATCGAAGCGGTCATGATGACGTCCATCGCCTGACATCCGTCAGCGCACCCCCGAACTGGACGCCTGTTCAAAGTGGATACGATTCAACGTTATAGCGTGGGCGACGCCGTGATCACCCGCGTGACCGATCTGGTTCTCCCTGAAGTGCCAGCCGACTATCTTT
Source organism: uncultured Robbsia sp. (assembly GCA_963922375.1). Taxonomy (GTDB): domain Bacteria; phylum Pseudomonadota; class Gammaproteobacteria; order Burkholderiales; family Burkholderiaceae; genus Robbsia. The sequence continues at coordinate 4,504 of CAWUJR010000098.1, read as the reverse complement.
TTCCGGACCGGGATCGCTCGATCTTGAAGATCGACCGCCCAAACTGGGTCGGCCCAGAAAACATTTCTGACGATGGCGAATTGCTCACGATCAGCGTGCATAGCTGGATAGTTCAGACAGCCGATCTCACGGTTGTCATCGACACCGGCGCAGGAAACGGCAAAAGCCGCCCCCTCAATCCAGCGTTCAATCGCCTCGACACGGCATATCTCGAACGCCTTGCCGAAATCGGCATTCAACCCGCCGACGTGGATCTCGTACTCGTAACGCATCTACATGTCGATCACGTCGGCTGGAACACGGTGTACGACGGGATGCGTTGGATACCAACTTTCCCAAATGCGCAGTATCTTTTCTCAGAGCTGGAATATCTTTTCTATGCCGACGAAAAACATGTGCAAACACCAAGCGCCGGCGTCTTTGCAGACAGCGTGCAGCCTATTGTAGACGCGGGCCAGGCACGGTTCATCGATGCCGACGATCAAGTACCGCGCAGCGGCTTCACGTTCCATCGAACCAAAGGCCACAGCTTCGATCACCTGTCGATCGCGTTTTCATCGGGTGGCCAGCACGCCCTGTTTCCTGGCGATGTTATGCATCACCCTATACAAGTGGCGAAACCTGAATGGAATTCTGTGTTTTGCGAGTTTCAAGACGACGCTTACAGGTCTCGACTGTGGGCACTGGACTACGCAGCCGCGCACAACGCAACGTTTTTCAGCAGCCATTTTCCTGGTACTTCCGCCGGTGTTGTGCATCGAGACGACGCCCGTTACGTGTGGCTTCCCCGCTAAAAATCGAGACATTGCATGAATACGGATACGGAAATTCAAACGCGAGACTTCATGATCCCGAGCGACACGCCGGATATTGCACTTCATATTCGGAATAAACGCGGGAAGGAGCAGGTTGAATTCGGCGAAGCCCGAACAGTCATACTGATGCACGGCGCTACTTACGGCTCGGGTAGTCTCTACGACACGCAAATCGAAGGCTATTCCTTCATGGACTTCTTGGCAAAATCGGGCTTTGACGTATACGCGGTGGACGTACGCGGGTACGGCGAATCGACGCGTCCGCAGGAGATGAACCTGGCCGCTACGCAAAGCAAACCGTTGGGGCGGACGGAATGCGGCATCCGCGATTTCACCAGCGCCGTAAATTTCGTCCTCCGAACGTCTGGCATCGCCGCGCTGAACGTTATCGGTATGTCGTGGGGCGGTACCGTGACAGGCGCGTTCACCGCTCGTTATGGCCACAAGGTTCGCAAGCTCGGCCTGATTGCGCCGCAGTGGGTGAGCGAGCAACCCATTCCGCTGGATTCCGGCGGCGCGCTTGACGGCTACCGGATTGTCCGGGCTGCGGCCGCTCGCGAGCGATGGGTCAGCGCCGCTCCTCAGCAGAAACGCGATGTCTTGATCCCTCCAGGCGGATTCGAAACATGGTTGGAAAACACCGTGAGATCTGAACCTCATGCCGGTCTGCGAGCGGAACAATCGATTCGTGCGGGCAATGGACCCATTCAAGACATTCGAGAGTTCTGGGCGGCGGGCCGGCCATTTTACGATCCCGGCCGTATCGAGGTACCGGTATTGCTGCTTCATGGCGAGTGGGATATCGACGTACCGCTGAGTCTTGCGTTAGACTATTTCCGTCACTTAAACGGCTCCCCCGACAAGCGCTGGCTGGAGCTCGGTGAGTCCACCCATATGTTGATGCTTGAGAAAAATCGTCTTCATGCCTACCAAGCGCTTGCCGGTTTCTTAAGCGAGCCATGACGCTTGATCTGCTTATGGGAATGCTAAATGGATAAATTCGTCGCGATGCAGACGTTTGTCCGCGTCGTCGATTGCGGCACCTTCACACGTGCTGCAGATTTGATGAACGTACCGAAGTCCACCGTAACCCGATTGGTGCAAGAGCTCGAAAAAGAACTGGGGGTGCGACTTCTACATCGCACCAGTCGCCAATTAACATTGACCCAAGAGGGGCAGGCGTATTACGAAGGTGCGATCCGCTTGCTTGACGATGTTCGTATGCTTGATGCGAATGTCCTCTGTGCCAAGCGCTCTCCCAAAGGTAATATCAAGGTGGAATTGCCCGCCTCGCTTGCATACCATGTGGTTGTGCCCGCGCTACCCGATTTCTTCGCCCGCTATCCTGATGTAAAAGTGGATGTGAGCGTCGGCAATCGTTCCATCGATTTGATCGCTGAAAATGTCGACTGCGTTTTGCGACTCGGACCGTTATTGAACGAATCTTTGATCGCCCGACCAGCAGGTTTTTTTTCCTTGATCACTTGTGCGGCGCCCGCGTATCTCGCGCGCCATGGCATCCCAACAAGTCCGTCCGATCTAGCGCAGGAACATACCCTCGTTCGAATGATTTCACCTCGCTCAGGCAGAGATTTTGTATTCCACCTTCAATGCGGTCAGACCATCGCCGACATTCAGGGGGCCCACCAAATCACGGTCAATGACTCTGGTGCTGCGCTCGCGGCGGGAATCGCTGGATTGGGCATATTGACCACCTATGCGTTCCTGGCGGAACCGCATCTGCGCTCCGGGGCGCTGCGACGTTTGCTACCCGACTGGCACGGCGATCAAGTCCCTGTCCACGTCGCTTATCCGGTCAATCGGCAGTTGCCTAGCAAGGTTCGCGTGTTCGTCGAGTGGGCTATCGAACTGCTGAAGGCTAAGCACGTCTGAATCGCTGCACGACATTTCAGCACGACCTTGTTTCGCCACCCGTGCCTGCTTCGCAGCGCGATCACGGGCAACTCAATGCGAAGTGTCATATCGCGACTGTTTGTCCAGCATGCGCTCGATCACGTCGAGAATCTCGGCGGCTTTATTCAAGCGTCGGATCGAGATATGCAACGGCGCGGCTTGGGGCCAGGTACGCTGCAAATAGCTCAGCCACTTTTTGACCCGTCCATGTTCATGATGTTCCGACGCGCGCGCTTGCAATGTCTTCAAATATCCCACGAGCAACGCCAACACCAGCGGCCATTCCGACGCGTTCGCCGTGCGCACCATTTCACCGCGAATCCGTAAAGAAAGGAACGGATCAGCGACAGCCCCGCGACCGATCATCACATCGTCACAGCCGCTGACCGAACGGCATCGCTCCCAGTCCGCCACGGTCCAGACTTCGCCATTGGCGATGACCGGCACCGGCACTTCCGCGTCGATCCGGGCAATCCACTCCCAATGGGCCGGCGCTTTATAGCCATCGTCGCGGGTCCGGGCATGCACGACCAACGACGCCGCACCGCCTTCTGCCAATGCCACCGCGCAATCGATCGCGCGTGACGTGTCGGACACCCCGAGGCGCATCTTCGCGGTCACCGGAATAGCGGCAGGCACCACAGCGCGAACAGCACGCACGATCTCGTATAGTTTGATGGGTTCGGACAATAACATTGCGCCGCCGCCGTGCTGGTTGACCACCTTCGCAGGACAGCCGAAGTTCAGATCGATTCCCCATGGCGAGACCTTCGCCGCGCATGCGGCATTGCGCGCCATCCATTCCGGATGACTGCCGAGCAGTTGAATCACCATCGGCGTCCCGCTCGGGGTCCTGCCACCGTTCAGGACTTCCGGGGCCTCGCGCTCATAAACACGCGTGGGCATCAGCGAGCTGGTGACACGAATAAATTCCGACACGCAGCCGTCGAATCCCCGTTCACGAGTGAGTACGTCGCGCAAGACGTCGTCCGCGAGTCCTTCCATTGGGGCAAGAAACAGCCGGCTCATGCAGAAAATCTCGATTAGCGATGTGAAGCGCCGCATTATAGCCAAGCGACGATGGCGCTGGGGCCGCATCAGGGCGGCTCTTTGCCGGACGTGACCGTTTTTACGACACATCGCCCGAAGAACGCGGCTACCGCCGCAATGGCGCCACGCGACGAGTCTGCAATTTCTTCCTAAAATTCGGCTACTTTGCCACGGACGGATTTCTTCAATCGATCAGGATGATAGGGTAGCGGGTCGACAATCGGCAGCATGCCGGTGATGATGTCCGCCAGCAAATGCCCGGCCCCCGGCCCAATTCCAAAGCCATGACCGCTGAAGCCCGCCGCCAGAACGAGTCCCGGCAACGCGCTCGTCTCCCCCATCGCAGGAACGCCATCCGGCGTGCTATCGATATATCCAGCCCACGCGTGTGCCACGTCCACTTTTTCGAGTGCCGGTAACAACGCGCGCGCGCGGCGCATCGTCTCGTTGATGTCGTTCAGGTCCGGGTGCGGGTCGAGAATTCGGTTGCGCTCCATCGGCGTAGGGGCGTCGAGTCGCCATTTCCCGACGGTTTAATGCCCTGCCCGCCAGCCGCTCAGATTGCCGAGCTTGAGACTTTTTTTGCGTTTCTCGAACATCGGCATGAAATCGCGCGCAACCCGCAACTGCTGCAACGTTGGGTCCACACTGGCGCGACCGCTGATCGCGAGCGTGTGACCGCCGTCGCCGCGTCGCGTCAACGACACGGCAGCGGTATGCAGCGC
>CAWUJR010000097.1:0-10150 GCA_963922375.1 uncultured Robbsia sp. | reverse complement strand
GTCCTTGCTTCCCGCCTTGCCTTTCTCGAGGAGCAGGGAATTCTCGCGAGGTCGCCCAGCCCCGACGACGGCCGTAAGGATTTCTATACGCTGACCGAGAAGGGCCTGGACCTCATCCCTATCTTGCTTAACATCGTTCTTTGGAGCGCGAAGCACGATGCGAAGTCGTACGTATTGCGAAGCAAGGCGTTCGCTGACCGATTAAGTCACAGCCCGACGCAGGTGAGCCAAGAGGTGACGGTGCTGGTTCGCGATGGCGGATGTATTTTCCCTGAAAGCAAGAAATGAGTGAGAGCGCAAGTGTGCAAGTGCGTCCGTTGACGTTGCTCACTGGCGGAGCGACTGGTTGATATGCGTTGGGAGAGAGGATCTCAGGGTGGGATCGCGATGGCGAATCTGCCGCGAGCCTTAATCTGAAGCGTCGAAAGGCGTCGCACGCCGGTTCACCGCCCTGGCGGCTCGACTATGCGGATTCGCGTCAACGCGTCATTTGCAACGATGTGTCAGATGCAGTGACGACCTTAAACCCAAGGCGTTGGTAAAGGTTGAGCGCTTTATTTCCTTTCAGAACACTTAACGTGACGGAGACCTGAGCGGTGTCTGCTTGACTTAACAAATCGCCTATCAGCTTGGCTGCAATGCCGCGCCCTTGATGCGTCGGCAAAATTTGAATTTGTACGATTGTCCATTCTGCCGGATTGCGAAAGAATTTAAATAGTCCGAGCTTTTCCGACCCGCGACAAACGATATGAGCGTCGTCGAAACGATAGCGAACACGCGCCCAATGTGCGAGTTCATCGGTCGTTTCCCCCGCTCGCTCAAGGTGTTCATTCATTGTCGACTTCCGCAAGTCGAGCAAAAAAGGCTCGTCTTCGGGCGTTGCCGGGCGTAACGTGACGTCGTGGTCTTTCATTCCTGTCTGTAGGCGGTGCAATTAATTATCGGAGCGATTGTTGGCGACATCGTGCCTGCTGTGCACCGGCCGGGTATGCGGAAATAAGCGAACGATGTCGAAATCACTGCCGCCGCGTTCAACGAGGCGAGCGCCGGCGGCTGAAGCGATGACTTGCGTCGCCCATTTCCGCTCATCCGGGCAACGTCGTGCCGGTGATCTGCGCCCGCCCCCAATTTTTGTAGGCACCCAACCCGGATCGACGGCGTTGCTGCAGACTTCGGTCCAACGTCTTGCGACCGCCATGGTCAGCATACCGACCAGCCCACCATCGCCGAGCGGTTCGCTGACGACGTCGGCTGGATTGGCGGCTGGCGCTGAAGGCGACGGCGGATCCGTGTGGTGTGGAGCACCCCGCTCGGCACGGTGACTCCTCACACACTCACTTCTTCGTCACGCGCCAAACAGTATTGCCGACATCGTCCGCAATGAGCAGCGCGCCATCTTGGCCCTGGGCCAATCCCACCGGTGCACCATAGAGCGATTTCTCGTCGGCCGAAGCGAAGCCTGTCACGACCGGCTTCGGTGGCCCGACGGGTCGACCATTGTCGAATGCGACATAGGTAACCGCATAGCCGCTGAGGGGCGAGCGGTCCCAGCTGCCATGCTCGCCAATGAACGCGCCACCGTTGTAGTGGGCCGGTAGATTGGTGCCCGTGTAAAACAACAAGCCAAGCGGCGCGACGTGGGAGCCGATTGCATAATCGGGCTTGATGGCCTTCGCAACCAGGTCGGGGCGCTGCGGCTTGACGCGCGAGTCGATGTGTTGACCGTAGTAGCTGTAGGGCCAGCCGTAAAAACCGTGATCCTGTACCGAGGTCAAGTAATCAGGAACGAGGTCCGCGCCAATCTCATCGCGTTCATTGGCGACGGCCCAGAGCTTCCCGGTTTTCGGTTCCCATTGCAGACCGGTAGGATTGCGTATGCCTGCGGCGTAGATGCGGCTCGCGCCCGATTCCGTATCTACCTCCAACACGTTGGCACGCCGATATTCGACATCGAGCCCGTTCTCCGTGATGTTGCTGTTCGATCCCACGCCGACGTAAAGCTTCTTGCCGTCCGGGCTGGCAAGCAGTGCCTTGGTCCAATGGTGGTTGATTCTGTCCGGAAGATCGGCGAGTTCGACGCCTTCTTCCGGGATGACGGTTTCACCTGTCTTGTACGGGAATTTCAGGATTGCGTCGGTGTCCGCGACATAGAGCGTATTCCCGACCAACTGCATGCCGAACGGCGAATGCAAATGATCGATGAATACATGCTTTTCCCATTCGCCCCCATTGGGTCCTTTACGCAGCAGTGTAATGCGGTTGGCGCCTTTCGCACTCTTGCCGGAGCGGCTCGAAACCAGGCCCGCGATAAATTGCTTCGGCGATGTCAGCGGCTCCGCGTCCGGGCTATTGGCCTCCGCGACCAGAACATCGCCATTCGGCAATACATACACCTGCCGCGGGTGGACGAGCCCGGACGCAATTGCCTCGATTTGCAGGCCGTCCGCTACTTTTGGCGTGGCACCATTTTGCCAACCGACGCGCTCGGGGACTTGCATCGGCGGGGTAAAAAAGCTTTTTGCTTCCGGCAACGGCGGGTTGGCCCCGGCTTGCTGTGCGGAATCGTAACTCGCGTGCTCGTTGCATCCACTGATCGACGCCGCCAATACGATCGCGATCGCGCTTCCGAATATCGGCTTATTCACGGGTGTCCCCCTTTAAACCGAATTTATCGAAGGCCAGGACGATGTGTCCGAAGCTGAGCGCGGCAACCGTAATGATCGACAGGATGACATTGAGCGGAACGATGCCATACGCGTCGCGGCTATGGATGAATGCGTTGGCGACGGCAGCGACGATGCCCAGCAGATTCAGCCAAAAATCGCTTCTTTCATGCTGTCCAACAGCACCGCGTGGCGCGAACCATACGTGGCCCAGATTGATGAAACGGGGAACGATGGCGAAAAGTAATCCGATGGTGACTAGCCAGGCCGCGCCCTTGGCCCACAAGACATCGGCGTTGACCGCGTAGATAATGTCGAAAATCAACGTTCCGACGAATAGGCCATAAGGGATCGGATTCAACAGGTCGAAAATCGCCGTGGCGGGTCTTGATCGGTATCGGAGAGGCAGTGTTGTTCTCATGCGCGCTTCCTTCTTGGGTGTGACTTGTACGTTACCCGACGAACGAATCAAGATCGCCGATCATCCTCAGGCACATTTTCGCTACTAAATACCGAGCGGTATACAAGCATGTCTTGTGCCTGGTCTCCAAATGCCCTCCTCCGCCGTTTTAACCGGCAGTCCTCACCGCTCTGGCCAAGCGTTCGATACCGTGTCGAAATTCGGTTTCATTCAAACTGCCATAGCCCAAGCGCATCGCTGGGATGTCGACGTCGTCATCGCAAAAGACGCTGCCGGGAAGGACATGGACATGGTTCTGCAACGCTTGCTGAGCGATGCGCGCCACATGATGCGGTGGGGAAAATTGGAGCCAGAGCGCTAAGCCGCCGCTGGGCGGGTTGACATGAACCATATCGCCCAGCCCTTCCCGAACCGACTCCACCGCCGATCGGCAGCGGTGCTCATAAACCTTGATCGCGCGTCGAATATGCCGCTTGAGCTTACCATTTTGCAGCATCTCGGCCGCTGCTCGCTCCGTGACGGTATTGCCTTGCCGGTCGATCAGCATAATGGCGCTGGCCAGCCGGTCGATCACGGGCGGGGGCGCTACGACGTAGCCGATTCTCAACCCCGGTGCGAGTATCTTACTTAACGAGCCGATGTAAATGACGCGGCCAGCTTGGTCGACGCTCGCCATCGGCAGCATCGGGCTATGTGAGAAGTGAAATTCATGGTCGTAGTCGTCTTCGACAATGACAAAGTCGAATCGATCCGCCAGCGACAAAAGGCGCATGCGGCGCTCTATCGGCATCGTCACGGTCGTGGGGAACTGGTGATGCGGGGTCAGGTAGACGGCCCGAATGCGATGCTGACGGCACAGTCGCTCAACGGAGGCCGGAACCATCCCATATTCGTCCTGCTCGACGCTGTGCACCACACCGCCGCAGGCTCTGAACGCTTCTCGAGCAGGGGGGTAACTCAAGCGCTCCATCGCGACACCATCGCCCGGTCGAAGCAGCACCTTTGCTGCCAGATAGATGCCCATTTGGCTGCCGCGCACAACGCACAAAGTGTCCTGCGTGGCATTCAGGCCGCGTTCCGCACGTAACATCGTCGCAAGCTCCGCACGCAGCGCGCCGAGTCCACGCGGATCGCCATACCCCATTCGATTGCCCCGCGCCGACGTCAATAGCGCCGCGCGGAACGCACTCGACATATCTTCGAACGGAATGAGTCGTGTATCGGGTGCGCCGTCGGTGAAATCGGTGATTGTGTCTTCGAGTGATGTCGCCAATGGGAATGCACGCCCATACAGCCGATAAGCAGGGTCGGCGAGACGGCCGGAAAATTGCTGTGTGATGGCCGAGATGCGATGCTCCTGCTGGAACATCGGAAGCTCGGGCGATACGAACGTACCGCGCTTTGCCTGACTGATCAGCCAGCCCTGTGCAATGAGTTCCTCATACGCAAGGATGATGGTTTTCCGATTGACGCCTAACTGGTCGGACAGTTCACGCGTTCCCGGTAGCGGATCCCCGGGGCGCAGCAGCCCAGACCGTATGCGATCGGTCAACGCGGCCAGAATCTGGTCGTGCAACGACACCGCTGCCGTTCGGTCAATGTCGATACGAATGTTCCATTGTTTTGCCAAAGTTGACATGCCTCCTGGATCTGGACCATTGTACTTTTAGATTCTGGATGATTTAAAGGGTCCACGTCGACGATATTATTGGCCTGTCGTCCGGATGACGACGCGGTGGCAAGCGTTTTCCCTGACATGAGGTGAGCTCCATGCAAAGATGGAACATGGCTATAACGGGCTTCGGCGCTATCGGGAAGACGGTAGCGCAGATGCTTCATCAGCGTCGGCAGCGCTATGAAACGCGCTACGATGCCGATGTCCGAGTCGTCGCGGTGTGTGGATCCCGTGCTGGCGCGATGGATCACGATGGCTTAGCGCTGGACGCGTCGACGCTCGATGGTGAGGTCGCATTGCCGTTGACGCCGGGTATGACCGGTGACGGGTTTCTACAGGCCGCGCGGGCAGATGTGCTGATCGAAGCTGGACCGACGGACTACCAGACCGGCGGTGCGGGGTATCGATACATCCATGAAGCGTTGAGTGCAGGGACGCATGCCATTGCGATATCCAAAGGGGCATTGGTCTTCGATTATGCGGGGCTGGCCGAGCGAGCGCATGCGAACGGGGTTCAGTTGAAGATCAGCGGTGCCACGTCGGCCGCGTTGCCGACGATCGATTTGCTGCAATACAATCTGGCGGGCTGCCAGATAGTGGAAGTGGAGGGGATCGTGACGGCGACTACGAACTTCGTTCTCAGCAAATTGATGGACGGCGTTGGCTACGCCGATGCCGTCGCGCAAGCGCAGCAGCTTGGCATGGCAGAACCCGACCCGCGCTTCGACCTTGAAGGGTGGGATAGCGCTTGCAAGATCACCATCCTGGCCAATGCGGGGTTCGGCGCGCAATTGAAATTGCACGACATCCCGCGTGACGGCATCGGCAAGATCTCACTCGACGATATCCGGCGCTGGAAGGCGGCTGGCGTCGTACCCAAGCTCGTCGGTCGAATCGACAACAGGACGGGCGTCGTACGCGCATCGGTGGCGCTCAAGACCTATCCCCTTGATCACCCTTTCGCTCAAGTGACGGCCAAAATGAAAGCGATCCGCGTCAGTACCGATGTAATGGGGGAGATATCGGCGATCGGGTCTACCAGTCCGCTGGCGACGGCCGCGGCGGCGCTGAAAGACTTTGAGCACATCTTGATGGCATCCAGGCGTTAGCGCTGTCGCCGGTGCTGTTGCTGTTGCTGTTGCTGTTGCCGCCGCCGCCGGGTGAGTGCGATGTACCCAGCAGGTCTTATTCATCAATCCCGCACCATTCAGCTGTGCGGAGAGGAGAGTTGTCGTGCGCGTCCATGTTTTGCAACACGCCCCATTCGAAGGTTTGGGGAATATCGAAGACTGGCTTCAAGAACGCAAAGCCTCGGTGACGTACACCCGACTCTTTGAGTCGGCGGTCTTTCCTGCGGTCAACCAGATTGAGTTGCTCATCGCGCTGGGTGGCCCGATGAGTGTGAACGACGAAGCGGCATTACCGTGGTTGGTCCCGGAGAAACGCTTTATCGCACAGGCAATCGATGAAGGGGTCGCGGTACTTGGGATTTGCCTGGGCGCACAGCTGATTGCGGCAGCCCAGGGCAAGCGCGTCTATCCCGGTCCGGAAAAGGAGATGGGGTGGCATCCGATTCACGGCACCGGCCATTCTTCATGCGCCTTCCACTTTCCCGACCAGATGGACGTGCTGCACTGGCACGGTGAGACGTTCGATCTACCGGATGAAGCGGTCCATTTAGCAAGCAGCGCGGTTTGCACCAATCAGGCATTCCAACTTGGCGACCGCGTCGTCGGCTTGCAATTCCATATGGAGATGAGCCGCGAGAGTGTAGCGGCGATACTGCACCATTGCGCCGATGATCTGACCGCAGGCAATTATGCGCAGTCCGCAGAGACCATTCGATCGGCGCGGGATGAGCGCTACGACGCCGTGAAGCGGATGATGGGCGCGCTGTTGTCGTACATCACGCGGGATAAGGGCGTGTCATTTCAAGAATCGCAAAGCGATTCGCGCTAATTTGGGGACGAGGGTCGGACGGAGCAGGCGTGCATCGTAGCCGGCCATGCGGCGGTCGTTTTCGCTGAGGCAAAGCGCGATCAACGATTTAGGATCAATCGATCCGACAGAGTCTGCGGCATTCGCGGGGAAATTCATGTCTTGCGCGGCTCCGTCGGTATCGAAACCTTTGGCCAAACTGATGCGGTCCTTAATCAATGTGATCCACACCCCGGCGACACGAAGCGCAAACCAGGGTCGTCGCCACAACGGCAGCGAATGCCAGTACCAGTTGATCCAGTTCTGAAAAAAGAGAATGTGACGGGCTTCTTCCTGAATGACCGGTTCGAAGGTTTCGATCAGGGCTTCCGGAAAAAAACCGGATTGCCGCGCGGACTCAAACAGGCCGAATGCAAAGAAACTGTCGATGCATTCGCTATACCCAATGCGTAGCCATGCCCATTCGGGATCTGTGGGTGCCGGATAGTCCGGTTCCGGCGCAAGCGCGATACCATAGGCTTGCACCAATTTCGAGAGAACGACCTTGTGGCGCGCTTCTTCCGCCGCATCCATTTCCAATGCTTCGCGCAATAGCGGGTCGGTCATCGTCGTGGCGTATGTGGCAACCGCAATGGATGCCCGGCCTTCCGTCTGGACCGCGATATCCCAAATGGGGAGCGATGTGACGCGTTTGAGTGCGGCAGGGTCGAGTTCGGGCCAATCGATCACGGCCGGTTTATACGGATTATGCGTTTCCAACAACATCTGGCAAAACATCCGTTTCCGACTTTCCCCGCCCTTGAGCGATTGCCCGTCATCGAGCCACACCCAGTGTCGCATCGCATGATCGGCCTCTTCCACGTTGATCGATGACATCGCCCCCTCCGGTCAAATAATCAGCAATTATTTTGCCATCGGATTCGGATGTTTGCATCGAACGCTACCCTTACCGCACGCACAGCGCTACTCTCGACGCCATTTTGGCGGCCGATCGTTACTTCGGCGGTGGCACGCCCATTTCCTGCAACACATTGTCCGCATGCGACAGGTGGTGCATGACCCACAGCATGTATCGCACGTCGACTTGAATCGCGCGTGTCTGGTCGGGATTGAATAGCCAGCCGGTGCTGACGCCTTCCCAATCGACGTCGAAAGCGAGCCCGACGAAGCGGCCGTCCTTATCCAGCGTTGGCGACCCCGAGTTGCCGCCGCTGATATCGAGCGTCGACAGGAAATCCACTGGCAGGCCGCCTAACGTCGGCGAGGCGTACCCATCGAACGCGTTGTGTTGGATTGCTTCGAGTTCGGCGTCCGGCGCGTCGAAGGGTCTTGTGCCTGTGCTTTTCTGTACGATGCCCAACGCGGTGGTGTAGGGCTCTGCCACCACGGCGTCGCGCGGACGATAGCCGGCGACCTTGCCAAATGTCACGCGCAGCGAACCATTGGCGTCCGGATAAAAGGGCAGCGCGTTGGCGGCGCGGTAACGAATCAGCGCCGCCATGTAGCGCGGCCGCAGAGCCGCTTCGTCGCCGACGCGAATCTTTTTCTGTTCCTCGTACGACCGCAAATCCGGCATGATGGCCGTCATCAAACGCAACCAGCTGTCATCGAGTCTGTGCAAGTCGCCCGGCGTGGCATGCATCGCCGACACGCGTGCCCACGTCTCCGTCAGTGCGCTGTCGCGATAGAGTCGCGCGACCTTGGCGGCGACGGCGGCAGATTCGTGCGCATCGGCTAACCAGTTGTCCATCGCCGGGAAGCGCTGGTCCGGCGGCAACGTCAGATAGCGAAGCAGCGCATCCACCATTAATTGCTGATCGACCGTCGCGTCCATTTGGCGTTGCAGTTGTTCCTGTGTGTTCAACATCGGGTTCTCATCGCGCTGTTGATAGCCTGCTTCGCGTTCGAGCTCCGGCTTCTGTCTTTCTTCAGCGAGTCTGACGAGCTGATACGCAGACTTGAAGAGCGCGACACGCATCAGCAAACCGTACGTCAGGTCCTGTTCGCGGAACGTCAAATCGGAGTCTACCCGCGCCTTCAGTGCCGCGACGGCCTGACTGTCTGCATCCGCTTCTCGATCCCCTTGCGCAGATCGATGCGTCAGCCAGTCTTCCATTGCAGCTTCCTGTGTGCGCTTCGTTGCCACGGCGTTTTCTTTGATCAGACCGTCGACGCGACCCTGAAGCTGCCTGGCAGCGTTCTTCAGGTCCGTGATCGTGTTCGCGTACGCGAATGCGATATCGGGATGACCGTTGCCGGCAGCATCGATGCGCGCCAACTGGTCGCGATCTATCTTGATCGTCGTTGGATATTGCCAGTCGACCGCCGACTGCAATTCGTCGGCAAGACGGTAGCGTTCCGTATGGCTCGGATAGCCGGCGACCATGACGAAGTCGCCCGCTTGCGTGCCGTTCGGGTTGATGGTCAGCCAATGCGTCGGATGAAACGGGGCATTCTGCTTCGAATACGGTGCCGAATGCCCATCCTTTGCCACATAGGCTCGCAGAAAGCTGAAATCGCCGGTGTGCCTCGGCCACATGAAGTTATCGATATCGCCGCCGAAGTCGCCGATCGACTGCGGCGGTGCATAGACCAAACGAATATCTTGTATCTGTCGCTGCGCAATCAATTCGTAGCGATCGCCTTCGCTGACGCTTTTGACCTCGCACCGGAGATCGGGTTTCTCACACTGCAAGACCAGGGCCTTTTCGGCTAGATCGATGGCGTCGTCGCGCCTGACGCCATTCCTGTCTGCTTCGGCTGCGGCATCGATCACGTTGGTCACGTCGCGGATATCTTGCGTGACATACGCGCGTAGCGACGGCGGCGCGGGCAGTTCCAGCGGACGACTGCCGGCAAGGAATCCGTCGACGACGAGATTTTTCGTCGATGTCGAATCGTATTGCAGCACGCCGGCACCGCAATGATGGGCGGTGACCATCAGTCCGTCGGGCGAGACGAAAGAGGCGGTGCAGAACCCCAAGCTGACGACCGCGCCGAGAGGGTAAGCGTTCGGCCTGCTGAGCGCCATCGGGTCCATCGCCAGCCCGCGCTGCTTCAGCGTGCTGGACAACGCGGGGAGTTGCGCCGGCTGCCAGAAGCCTTCATCCGCATGGGCATCGGCGATCAGCGTCGGTAGCGGTAGCGGCAGGGGTAGCAACCCCGACATCCGCGTCGGCATCGATGTCATTCCGACGGCGACCACGGATATCAGCCCGAGCCGCGCGCCCCTACCGATTGTTTTTCGGATCGATTGCATGGCGTTTTTGCCCAGGCTGTTGAGGCCGTCCGTCATGCGGTCCCATCGGGCGGCTTGGCCAATCGCGCCAGGCATCCTTGCGTGTCTGTTCAAACGCTTCGTTCAGCGGGTAGCGAATGCGATTGGTCGCTTTGGCGGATTCGCCGACCACCAGCAAGCGCACCTCGGTTGTCGTGTCGTTGATAAACGTATGA
>CAWUJR010000096.1:0-10163 GCA_963922375.1 uncultured Robbsia sp. | reverse complement strand
AGCGCTTCGGTCGCGCCGCGCAAAGCGTGTTCTCCGGTTTCAGTGCGGTGCTGACGCAGACCGATGCCGATGCGCATCGGCTCGAAGCGCTGGGAGCACGCCGCGTTAGCGTCTGCGGCAATCTGAAATTCGATGTGCCGATCGATGCGGCATTGCTGGATGCCGGTACACGTTGGCGCTTGGCGATCGGCGATCGCCCGGTCTGGGTGGCGGCCAGTACGCGGGAAGGCGAGGAAGCGCTGGTGCTGGACGCATTCGCGCAGCAACTGACGCGAGGCCCCCGCGATGCGCTGCTGATCCTGGTGCCGCGACACCCGCAGCGCTTTGGCGAGGTCTATGCATTGGCCAACAAGACCTTCCGTACCGAGAGACGGTCCGATTGGGCATTGAGCCTGTCGGCGGCGAGCGCGGGCGCTGCCAAGTCCGGGGGCGCGGACAGCGCCGAAGGTGCACATGATGCCAGCGATGCCCACGGTGCCAACGATGCCGATCATGCTCAGGCCGGTGCCGGTCTCGATGCGAGCGCACGTCGTGCACCGCTTGTTGAGTTGGGGTCTGACGTGCAGGTGCTGATTGGCGATTCGATGGGCGAGTTGGTCGCTTATTACGCGGCGTCGGATCTGGCATTCATCGGCGGCAGCCTCGTGAACACCGGCGGTCAAAATCTGATCGAAGCCGCCGCCACCGGCACGCCGGTCCTCGTCGGTCCGTACACCTTCAATTTCACGCGCGCGAGCGCCGATGCGATCGAGGCGGGAGCAGCCATCCGCGTGCAGTCGCCGCAGGAACTGGGCGACGCGGTGGCCACCCTATTCAGCGACGAGGCGAAGCGAGGAGAGATGGGGATGGCCGCGCGCGCGTTTGCGAGTCGCGACCGAGGCGCCACGGATCGGATGATCGACGCGATGTCGGCGTTGATGCCGACGCGGTAAGTCAATACGTCGGCAGAGAAGAGTCGACCTGACGGGCATAGCCATCGACGCCGCCTTGCAGGTTATACACGTTCGTGAAGCCCTTCGATTCCAGGAACATCGCCACCTGCGCGCTGCGGCCACCATGATGGCAGACGCACACTACTTCGGCATCCTTGTCGATTTCTTCGAAGCGTGCCGGGATCTCCCGCATCGGGATCGGCTGAATGCCGGCCAGCGCGACCGTTTGTACTTCCCACGGTTCGCGCACGTCCAGCAGCACGGGGGCGGGACGGGTGGTGTCGGCAAGGCGCTCAGCGAGGGCCGGAGGGGTGATTTGTTGCATAAGACCTCAGAATTTAAAGCGCGGCGGTTGGACCGCGTGCAGCAGGGGCGCGACATACGTCTCGAAGATATCGACGATACGATACTCGGTCTCATTCAGGCGCGTGATGATTTGCGCCTTCATCACCGGGGCTTCGCCGACGAATGCGGACAGTCGACCGCCCACTTTCAGTTGCTCCAGCAGGCCTTGCGGCAGCACCGGCAGTCCGCCTGAGACGACGATGACGTCATACGGTGCACTATCGGCCCAGCCCCGCGCGGCATCACCGATCACGGATTCGACGTTCGTCACAGCATTGGCGACCAGGTTCTGTTTGGCGAACGCCGCAATCTCCGAAAGCAGTTCGACGGTCAATACCTGCTGTGCACGCGCGCCTAGCAGCGCGGCCATATAACCCGAACCGGTACCGATTTCCAGCACCGACTCGTGCTTACGGACCGCGAGCTCCTGCAGAATGCGCGCCTCGATTTTAGGCGACAGCATGTGCTGGCCTTGCGGCAGCGGAATATCGAAATCGACGAAGGCGAGGTTCCGGTAGGCGGTCGGGACGAACTGCTCACGCTTGACCACCGACAGCAGGTCCAAGACCTCGCTGTCCAACACTTCCCATGGACGAATCTGCTGTTCGATCATGTTGAAACGGGCTTGCTCGATATTCATGATGTCTGCCGTAGGTCTGCGACGATGCTACCGACGATAGGCGCCGCAAGTCTGTTTGCGGTGGATTCGCGGGTAACCCCGATGATTGCCAATGCTCGGATTGTAACAAATCGGGTTGAAAACGGGCGGCGTAATGCCGCATGCGCGCTTATCGACGGCGCATCGACGGCGCATCGACGGCGGATCGACGGCGGATCGACGGCGGATCGACTGCGGATCGACTGCAAATCGTTGGCGACGCGATGACGAGGCGCAAGCGGATCGCGCGTGAGGTTCAGCGAACGGCACCGGCATCTCGGATACAGATGGGCGGAGGTTCCGGGTAAGATCGGCTTTCACGCATGTCACACATGCTTCGCACCATTTATCGGAGTGGCAGTTGATGAGCCGTAAGTCCGAAGAAAGCGGCGTGCTGCGTCGCCGGCGTTTGTTGATGCAATGGGGATTGTTCGGCGCACTGGGTAGCACACTCGAGCTGGGCGCCTGCGCGACGTTCCCTTTCATCCCGAACCACTACACGTTTTCGCTGCCGCAGATGCAACAAGCGGTGGCGCGCAAATTCCCGTATCACCGGGATATTTCGTCGATCGTCGATTTGCAGTTGGACAGTCCGGTCGTGGGGACGCGTCCCGACGTGAACCGGTTGTCGGTCGGCGCGCATGCGCATGTCGAAAGCCCTTTTCTGCGCGAGCCCGCGGACGGTCATTTTGTGCTGACCAGCGCGTTGGCCTTCGATCGCGATCGGCACGCGATGGTGTTGCGCCAGCCGGCGGTCGATCAGGTCGATTTCCCGCAACTGCCCGGGCAATACCAATCTGAAGTGAAAGGGGCGCTGGAACTTGCGGTCGCGCAATGGCTCGATGGATTCCCGATCTACACCTTCAAGCCGGATCAATTGAGCTTTGGCGGCGTGCATTACGAACCGGGCGACATCACCGTTCTGCCCGATGGCGTCCGAGTGGCGATCGTCGAGCGGTAAGTCTGTGCGCGGGCTCACGTGGCGCGCCCGATATAGCAGTTGTTCCCGGCACCCGTTAGGCGTTAATCTTCGTGTCAGCTCAATGTTTGGCATTTGAAAGACTATTCGCTTTGACGACGGGACAACGGGACAACGGGACAACGGGAGCTTGCATGGAGACGGCGCTGGCATGGAAGGCGATCATTCTGGGTATCGTCGAAGGATTGACGGAATTTCTGCCGGTATCCAGTACCGGCCATCTGATTCTGGCGGGCAGCCTGCTCGACTTCAGCGGCGATCGCGCGAAAGTGTTCGATGTGGTGATTCAGTTTGGTGCGATTCTCGCTGTGTGTTGGGAGTTCCGGCGTCGGCTCGGTAACACAATGTCCGGTATCGGCTCCCAACCGGTAGCGCGGCTGTTTGCCCGCAATGTGATGGTGGCCTGCGTGCCGGCTGTCGTGCTCGGCTTGCTGTTCGGCAAATACATCAAAGCCTATCTGTTTGCGCCGGTCCCGGTTGCGCTCGCATTGATTGTCGGAGGCGGGGTGATCCTGTGGGCGGAACGGCGGCAACGCGTGGGCATCGCGACGAGCGCAGCGCTTCCACGTGTTCACGCGATCGACGACCTGACGCTCGCAGATGCGCTGAAAGTCGGCTTTGCGCAGTGTTTCGCGTTGATTCCGGGTACATCGCGCTCGGGCGCGACGATCATCGGCGGCATGCTATTCGGCCTCGATCGGAAGGTCGCGACCGAGTTTTCGTTCTTTCTGTCGATCCCGATTATCTTCGGTGCGACGCTCTATGAGCTTTACAAGAGCCGCAGCGCGCTGGATTCGGCGGATCTCGGCCTGATGCTGATCGGTTTGGTCGCCGCATTTTTGTCGGCGATCGTCTGCGTGCGTTGGCTGCTGCGATTCATCGCGTCGCACGACTTCACGTCGTTTGCCTGGTACCGGATCGTCTTCGGTCTGGTGATCCTGGGAACCGGCTATAGCGGTGCGATCGATTGGGCCGCGTAAGACATGTCGCTGAGTTCGTGGACTCAGCGGATTAACCGACTCACCAGCTCAGCAGACTCACCAGCTCAGCAGACTCACCAGCTCAGCAGACTCACCAGCTCAGCGACGGCGGAACAACAGATCCCATACCCCATGTCCGAGGTTGATCCCGCGCTGTTCGAACTTGGTCGTCGGACGGTAATCCGGACGCGGAGCATAGTTTTCTGCGGTGTTCGCCAGATCCGGATTCGCAGACAACACTTCCAGCATCTGCTCCGCATACGGTTCCCAGTCGGTCGCGCAGTGCAGATAACCGCCTGATTTCAGTTTCGATACGAGCGTCGCGACGAACGCCGGCTGGATCAGGCGGCGTTTGTTATGACGAGCCTTGTGCCACGGGTCCGGGAAGTAGATGTGTACGCCGTCCAATGACGCGGCTTCCACGCGTTGCTCGAGCACCTCGACCGCATCGTGCTGCAGGATGCGGATGTTCTGCAGTTCGCGCTCGCCGATCAACTTCAACAATGCGCCCACGCCCGGCGCATGTACTTCGACGCCGATGAAATTGTCGTCAGGACGACGCGCGGCAATCTCCGCGGTGGTCGCGCCCATGCCGAAGCCAATTTCAAAAATGCGCGGCGCATCGCGGCCAAAGAGGGCCGTCCAGTCCAACGGCTGCGCCGCACCGTCTTCGCTGAATGGCAGCACGTATTGGCTACCGAGTTCGTCGATCGCACGCTTTTGCCCGGTGGACAGGCGTCCAGCACGGGTGACGAAGCTGCGGATGCGGCGATGATGGGCGGGCGCGTGGGGCGTCGAGGCCTGTTCTTCCGCATCCTCGGGAAGATTCACGGGATCGGAAGCGTTGTCTGTTGGGTTCATCTGAAGATAAGGAGCCGCCGAGGAAGCGTCGTTTCGGCTGTGTCGAAGCATCGGGCGATGCAAGATGCCTATCGGCGCATCGCGCACGCGCGATCACATCGCCTTCGATCGCGAAAAATACCCCAAGCAATTGCTCAAGCTATTGATAATTCAGCGTTTTCTGGTTCTGAAAACGAAGTTGGACTAGATTATGGACCGGTTCGGCGGTGCTGGCAAGATTGCGCGCCGGTTCTACCGGTTAGTCCTTCGTGCCCGCACGCCATCGCTTCGGCAAAGCAAAGCGCCCTCGACGCGAAGCGGGAGGGCGCTGACATCGATGGCGTGATGAGCTTAGTGCGTCGGTGCGCCGTCCCAAGCCGGAACGGTCGAGCCGTGGTAGACCTTCAAGATTTCAGCAGCCACATTCGGTTGCTGATAGCTCTCCACCAGTGCGTGGACCCACGGCGCTTTGGCGTCTTTTGCATTGACCGCAATGAAGTTGCGGTACGGCAGGCCGGCGATCTGCTCTTGCGCGATTCGCTCTTGCGGGATCTTGATGCCGGCTTTCACGGCCCAGTCCGTGTTGACGATAGCGGCGTCCAAGTCGTTGATCGCCCGACCGACGATGCCGGCGTCCAGTTCCTTGATATGGATGTGCTTCGGATTGCTGGCGATATCGATGGCGGTCGGCAGCAGACCGGCATCGGCGCGCAACGTGATCAGATGTTGCGCTTGCAACAGCAACAGCGCGCGACCTTCGTTACTTGGGTCATTCGGCACGCCGATCGTGGCACCCGACGGCAAATCAGCCACCGACTTCACCTTGCGGGAGTAGAGGCCGATCGGCTGTACATAGGTGTAGCCCACCGGAACGATCTGATAACCACGCGCTTTGATCTGTGCGTCCAGATAAGGCTTGTGCTGGAACGAATTCGCGTCCAGGTCGTGCTCCGACAGCGCTTCGTTCGGTTGCGTGTAGTCTTCGAACGTCGTGGTCTTGACGGTCAGACCGTTCTTTGCGGCATTCGCCGCGACCACACGCCACACGTCTTCGTCTTCACCGGACATGATGCCCACGCGAACCGTCTGCGGTGCGGCAACGGCCATTTGCGTGGCGGCTACGCCCAGGCCCAACACGACGGTCGCCAATGCGGTTTTCAGCATACTTCTTTTTTTCATAGTACTCGGTGTTCGCTTAGTGAAGATCTGACGCATGCTATGGGTGAGTTGCGTTGAACGCAAATACATTTCCGTGCGTTGCTAACGGCAATAAATTATAAGCACCGGGCGGCGTAGCAGGCGAACGGCGAGTGCAGCGGCAGATATCGCGCACAGAGATCGTTCTAGTGGGAGCACGGTCGAGACCGACGGCAGAGAAGGGGAAAGCGAAACTGGAGCGGGCGATGGGAATCGAACCCACGTCTTTAGCTTGGGAAGCTAAGGTAATGGCCATTATACGACGCCCGCAGAGGCCCGAAGTATAGTGCGTTTCGCATCCGGCGCGCAACTTTTTCGGCCGCCGCGTGCCGACACGTCACACATGCATCGGGCTGGCGGTCAATTTGATGCCGAGCGCATGTAAGAGTCGCAGCACGGTGTCATAGCGGGGCTTGGCATTGGGCGCAAGCGCCTTGTACAAACTTTCTCGGCCCAGTCCGGCGTCTTGGGCGACACGGGCCATGCCTCTTGCCTTCGCGACATCGCTGATGGCGGCCAGCAGCAATGCGGGGTCGTCTTCCTCGAGAACGGCATTGATGTATGCCGCAATCGTTTCCTCGCTATCCAGATAGTCAGAAGCCTGAAACGGCGCAATATCAGCCATTTGCTGTCCTCGCGAATGGTTTTTTAAAGGTTCTGCGCTCTCTTGATATCTTGGGCTTGAGAGGACTTAACTGCGCCGCACAACAGGAGATATACGACGCGATTCCCTCGAGCATAATACACGCTATACCCCGGGCCGACATCGATCCGCATTTCTGAGACACCGTCTCCCAGCGCTTTTACATCGCCGAAATTGTCGAGTTCTGCGCGTCTAATTCGCGCCAAAATTTTTGCCCTCCCGACAAGGTCTCGCAAGTTAATAGGCCAGCGATCAAATTCGGGAGTGCGTAAAACGGTAGCCATCGCCCGTTGTATCCATATGGATACAATAAGTCAAGAATGCTTTTTTGGGCAGAAAGTAAAGGCAAGACGTCAACCGAACGGCCGCCCTACGCTGGGCGGAACGCCGCCGCCAACGCGTTCGGGATGCGGTCGCGGACTTGGCGCAGCGAATCCAGCATCGACGAGAGCTGCGTGAGATTGTTCTGCAGCCCCATGATCGGTGACATATCGCCCGTGCCCAGGTGCATCGATGCGGCGATCGTCTGCGTCGTGCCGGTCGTGGTGGTAGTGAACAGCTGCTTGACCGTGGACAGGGTCTTTTTATCGTTTGGATTGTCGTCACTCAGCGTGCAGAAGGCGACGACGATCAACAGGACCACTGCCGCGAGCATGCAGAGCAAACCGTTGCGCAATAATCGGTCGGCACGTGCGGCCGCACTATGCGCGGAGGTCGTCACCGTTCCGATATCCAATTCTTTTGTAGTCTCCGATGCAGGCGAAATATCGCGTTGGGAAGCGGGCAATGGGGCATTTGAACGGTCAGTCATCTTATGTCGCACAGTAGTGGATTATGTCGAATCCGATCGCACGACTTTTAATTGCTCTACCAAGAGCTTATTTCGGCTCCCGGTCGGTCGCCGCCAATGCGCGCTTTCTCCTTCCTGTTTACGGCGCACAATTTTTAAACTTGATGCTTATTTATTAAAAAATGGCGCTATTTTTCATAAAGAATGCGTTATCGAATAAATGCGGGAAAATATACCGACTATTTTTTACATGCCGGGGCAGTTATGAACGCGCAGGCGGTGCGCGTCTATAATGACGCCACGGAGATACATCGGGTATGTCCGACACTGGCCCCATCAGGAAGCGCCCGTTATGATCGTCAATTCGCTGGCTTACCACCCCGAATCGCCGCCTCGCGCGGTGTCGCTGGAGAACATCAGCGAGGTGTTGAAAGAGGCCGGTACCTTCGTATGGCTTGGCATTGCCGACCCGGACACACAGGAGCTACGGCAAGTGCAAGAGGAATTCGGCTTGCACGATCTGGCGATTGAGGATGCACTGAATGCGCATCAACGCCCAAAAATCGAGACGTATGGCCAGTCATTGTTCATCGTACTGCGGACGGTCCAACTGGTGGACGGCAACATTGAGCGCGGCGAAGCGCATCTCTTCGTAGGGCCGCATTTCGTCGTCACGGTCAGACACGGTCACGTGCATTCATTTGCCGATGTGCGCAAACGCGCGGAGGTCGCATCGCATCTGCTGATGAAAGGACCCGCCTATGTGCTGTATGCCATTCTTGATTTTATTGTCGATCAATATACAACGGTCGCCAATGAGCTCGAGCGACGTTTCGAAGTGCTGGAAGGGGATATTTTCAGCGACCGTTTCGATAGGAATGCAATAGAGCGGCTTTACGATATCAAGTCCGAATTATTGCAATTACGCGCGGCGGTGATGCCGGTCGAAGCAATGTGTGGGGAATTGATTCGCTTGCACGAAGATTTGGTGTCGAAGGATTTACGCGCGTATTTCAGGGATATTCAGGATCACGTCTCGCGCGTCGTCAATATCATCGATGTCGTGCGCGATATGTTGACCACGGCGATTCAGGTGAATCTCGCATTGGTGTCGGTCGCGCAGAATGAGATCGTCAAGCGGCTGGCCGGGTGGGGCGGCTTGCTAGCGGTACCGACCGTGGTGTTCAGTCTGTACGGGATGAACTTCAAGGTGATGCCGGAACTGAACTGGCCGTGGGCGTATCCGTGCGTGCTCGCGTTCACCGTCGTGGCGTGCGGGACACTGTATTGGCGGTTTCGCAAGGCGGATTGGCTATAACGCCAGCCGACGCCCACCGCCGTCAAGCGACGCGCTCAACCGACGCATCAACCGATGCTCACCGACGCACATCACGCCGACACGTTCGCTTTTTTCAGTACTGTCCACTCGACCAATACCGGATCGACGTTCGCGGAACCGACCCACAGTTGATCGTCCTGCCGTGTGAACTGCAGGCGCATGCTGCGTTCAGCCAATGTGGAGAGCGCCGCGGCGGCGCCGTCGGCGAGACTCCACACTTCGAGCTTGTCGATGCGGGCGACTTTGTTCTGGACCTGCTGCCACCATATATCGGCGGTCTTGCCGGCATGGGCGACCACGAGGGCCGAATCGGCGCGTCCGGCCGCACGGGCCATCCGGCGTTCGTCGGGCTGGCCCAGATCGATCCACTTCTCGATATGACCGGTCAAATCCTTTTGCCAGAGGTCCGGCTCGTCGGCGTCGCTGAGGCCTTTCGTGAAGGTCAGCGTGTCGGATGCGTTCAGCGCGAACACGGCCAGACGCACCATCATCCGTTCGTCGGTTTCCGACGGATGACGGGCGATCGTCAATGCGTGATCGGCGTAATAGTGCCGGTCCATGTCTGCGATTTGCAGCTCGGCTTTGTATATGGTTGCTTTTAAGGCCATGCTGGCGAGCGTCGGCCGGGCATCAAGCCGCGGCAGCGTGTTGGTTCGGGAAGGGCAGATGATACTCCTTCATCGCGATGCATCGATGTCAGTCCGCCTGAAGCGTCATTTCTGCTCGCCGCCCGCGGTATCGTTTGCCGGCGCATTGGCGACATTCCCCACTGCGCCGCGTTCGTCCGCTGGATTGCCGTCATCCTCGAAGTCCTGTGACGGAAAGCCAAGCCGGAATCGGCTATGAGCGGCCTGTGACGCGAGCTGCGGGTCCTCCGGAAACGTCAGCAGCAACGGCAAGATCACCGATTGCCCGACGATCGCGCGACGGCGCTCGTCGGCAGGGGACAACCCCCATGCGTCTTCATACAAGATCGGCACGGTGCGGCCATCGACGATATCGTTGCCGAGATACAGCATCACATGACCACCGATATCGACGATCGTGAGGAATGGGCGTCCATGCCGTACCAGGTAGTCGATACGCTCGGCAGGCGAGGCCGCGCTGAGGTCGAGCAGGTTCGGCCCTTCGACCTGCGCGGCGGAGTGGCGCGGCAACCAGATGCCGAACGGGGTGAAGAGGCTCTTCAATTCCAGCGAACAGTCGTTGTAAAAGCCGGTGCCGCCCCAGCCATAGGGGCGAGCTTGCAACGCGCCGATCAGTTGCGCGATATGTTCGGGGGTGAGACGAAGGGGCATGGGGACGAGGGCGTCCGTTGCAAAGTCGGCCTGACGCATGACCGCGTGTCGGTCCGCGTCGTTCACCGGCACCCAGACGGTGTGGGGTCCGCTCATCGGCAAGATGGTGCCGATGGGAGCGGTGAAACGGAAATGGCCCTGCCGATCCGATAACGCGACATG
>CAWUJR010000095.1:0-10222 GCA_963922375.1 uncultured Robbsia sp. | reverse complement strand
TCGTATCAATACCATACCGGCGTGATCTTCTCGGCCTATGTCGATGGGGTGCCGAATGCGATTGCGCGCGGCGGCCGTTACGACCGGATCGGTCGACTGTTCGGCCGTGATCGGCCGGCCATCGGGTTTTCCTTCGATTTACGCGAACTGGCGAGAATATCGCCGGTCGAAGCGCGCTCCATGGCGATCTTCGCGCCGTGGACGCAGGATGCCGCACTCGGCGCCCGGATTGCCGCATTGCGCGATGCGGGCGAAATCGTCATCCAGGCGTTGCCAGGTCACCCGCATGATCTGGATGAATTCGCGTGCGATCGCGAACTCGTCCAGCAAGACGGCGAGTGGAAAATGGTGCCGCTGCGAGTGCAACGCCAAAATTGATAAAGGGTTCCCGCGACGCGGGTAGAATACGTTTTTAACCAGGCCAGAAAACAACATGTCCGGTAACGCATTGAACCAAGGGCGAAACGTCGTCGTCGTCGGCACCCAATGGGGTGACGAAGGCAAAGGCAAAATCGTCGATTGGCTGACCGATCACGCGAAAGGCGTCGTCCGCTTCCAGGGCGGTCACAACGCAGGTCATACGCTGATCATCGGCGGCAAGAAAACCATCTTGCGCCTGATTCCTTCGGGCATCATGCGCGAAACGGTCGCCTGCTATATCGGCAACGGCGTCGTGTTGTCGCCGGAAGCGCTGTTCAAGGAAATCGGCGAACTCGAGGCTGCCGGCTTGAGCGTGCGCGATCGCCTGTTCGTTTCCGAAGCCTGTACGCTGATCCTGCCGTCGCACGTCGCGATCGACCAAGCGCGCGAGCGTCGCCGTGGTGTCGACAAGATCGGTACAACCGGTCGCGGCATCGGCCCGGCGTATGAGGACAAGATTGCGCGTCGCGGCCTGCGCGTGCAAGACCTGTTCGATCGTGAACGCTTTGCCGAACGTCTGGCTGAAGCGCTCGAATATCACAATTTCCAGCTGACCCAGTATCTGGGCGCGCCCGCCGTGGATTTCCAGCAAACGCTGGAGACGATGATGGGTTTTGCCGAGCAAATGCTGCCGATGTGCGCGGACGTGTCCGCATTGTTGGCCGCCGAAAATGCGCGCGGCAACAGTCTGTTGTTCGAGGGCGCGCAAGGCACGCTGCTGGATGTCGACCACGGCACCTATCCGTTTGTCACGAGCAGCAACTGCGTCGCGGGCGCTGCATCGGCCGGAGCCGGTGTGGGTCCGCAGCAATTGCACTACGTGTTGGGCATCACGAAGGCCTATTGCACGCGCGTGGGCAGCGGCCCGTTCCCGAGCGAACTTTATGATGCCGATAATGCGGCGCGTCAGGAACCGGTGGGATTGGAACTCGCGACCGTGGGCAAAGAGTTCGGCTCGGTGACCGGTCGCCCACGCCGTACTGGCTGGTTGGATGTGGCCGCACTGAAGCGTTCGATTCAGATCAACGGTATCTCCGGTTTGTGCATCACGAAGCTGGACGTGTTGGACGGTTTGGAATCGGTGTCGTTGTGCGTCGGGTACACGGTCGATGGCCAGCCGCTCGATCTGCTGCCGCGCGGTGCTGTGGCAGTCGCGCGTTGTGAGCCGGTTTATGAGACGTTCCCGGGTTGGCAGACCAGCACGGTCGGCGTACAACAATGGGATGCGTTGCCGGTGAAGGCGCAACAATACCTGCGTCGTGTCGAAGAATTGGCCGGTGTGCCAATCCATATGATTTCGACCGGTCCGGATCGCGACGAAACGATCCTGCTGCATCATCCGTTCTCCGCCTGATTCAGGCTCATTAAAGTTTCAATAAGCGCGTCTCATGAATTTGCCGAAAAGCGACGATCAACATCTGTGGGTCAATTGGGATGACTACCACCGGTTGATCGACAGTCTGGCCCTATCTGTCCATGAATCGGGTTGGAAGTTCGATTACATCCTGTGTCTCGCCCGGGGCGGTCTGCGGGTGGGTGACCAGTTGTCACGCATCTATGACCTGCCGCTGGCGATCCTGGCGACCAGTTCCTATCGCGAAGCTGCGGGCACCGAACAGGGCGAACTGGATATCGCGCAATACATCACGATGACGCGGGGTGCGTTGTCCGGCAACGTGTTGCTGGTCGACGATCTGGTGGACTCCGGCGTGACGCTGGCGCGGGTGCAGCAGCATCTCGCCGAGCGTTTCCCGGCGATCGCCGAGGTCCGGTCAGCCGTGCTCTGGTACAAGGCCTGTTCGGTCACGCGCCCCGATTATCACGTCGATTATCTGCCCACGAACCCGTGGATCCATCAGCCGTTCGAAGAATGGGACGCGGTGCGTCCGCATAATTTGGCAGCCTGGATCAAGCGCGGGCGCAGCAAAGGCATGACGGTCGACGCGCAAGCCGATCTCGCTGCGGGCACCCAGGCGTGACGGCGGCGACGGCGTCCATACGGGACGCCGCCGGGCTGTTTTCCGAGTTCAAACCGTTCTTGTCAGGCTGATCTTGGCTACTACACATCCGGCACATCCGCACTCCCGCAAGCAATCGAGCGCCGCACTCGTCACCGCGGCCATCGGCATCGTCTTTGGCGACATCGGCACCAGCCCGCTGTATGCGATGAAAGAGGCGTTCAGCCCCGGACATGGCATCAGCTTCAGCGCAGGATCGATCGTCGGTGTGGTCTCGTTGCTGTTCTGGGCGATCGTCCTGGTGGTCGCGGTCAAATACGTACTGTTCGTGATGCGCGCCGATAACAACGGCGAGGGCGGCGCGTTGGCGCTGATGGTGTTGTCGCTACGCAATATTCGGCGCGGCAGCCGATTCGCGCTGACGTTGATCATGCTGGGGTTGTTTGGCGCGTGCATGTTCTATGGCGATGCGGTGATCACGCCCGCCATGTCGGTGATATCGGCGATAGAAGGGCTCGAAGTGGTGTCGCCCCATCTTGGATCCTACGTGGTGCCGATCACCTTGGTCGTGCTGATCATGTTGTTCTGGATCCAGAAGCGCGGCACGGAGTCCGTCGGCAAGCTGTTCGGACCGATTATGTTGTTATGGTTCCTGACGCTTGCAGCGCTCGGTGTCTATCATATCGTCAGTGCGCCGGTCATCCTCAAAGCGATCAACCCGTATCACGCTTTTCGTTTCATCGATCTGCATGCCGGCGCCGCGTATATCGTGCTTGGCTCGGTCTTCCTTGTGCTGACCGGGGCCGAGGCGCTCTATGCGGATATGGGGCATTTTGGTGCCCGGCCGATCCGCATCGGCTGGTATGCGATCGTGATGCCGGCGTTGGTGCTGAATTACTTCGGCCAGGGTGCGTTGCTGATCCGTTCCCCTGCGGCCATTCAAAATCCGTTCTTCTTGATGGCGCCCGATTGGGCGACATTGCCGCTGGTGATTCTGGCGACGCTCGCTGCCGTCATCGCGTCACAGGCAGTGATCTCCGGCGCGTTCTCGTTGACCTCGCAGGCGATTCAGCTCGGCTATGTGCCGCGGATGAAGATCCTGCACACGTCCGATAGTTCGATTGGGCAGATATATATCCCGCTGATCAACTGGCTATTGCTCGCGATCATCATTTGTATCGTGCTGGGCTTCAAGAGTTCGGACAATCTGGCGGCCGCTTACGGGATCGCGGTGACCACGACGATGGTGATCACGACGATGCTGGTCGGTGTGGTGATGTTGCGCGTCTGGAAATGGCGTAAGCGTCTGGTGTTCCCGATCCTGACGCTGTTCATGATCGTCGACCTGGCCTTTTTCGGCGCGAATGTGATCAAGGTCGAAGAGGGCGGTTGGTTGCCGCTCGGCATCGGCGTACTGTTGTTCTTCCTGTTGACCACGTGGGCGAAGGGGCGGCAGATCGTGAAGGATCGTACGGCGGCCGACGGTATTCCGTTGCAGCCGTTTCTGAAAGGATTGCTCGCGCATCCGCCGCATCGCGTGTCGGGAACAGCCATTTACCTGACCGGCAGTGAGTCATTGGTGCCGGTGAGTCTGCTGCATAATCTGAAGCACAACAAGATCCTGCATGAACGCACGATCTTCATGACCTTCCTGACGCGCGACGTACCGTACATCGACGACAGGCAGCGCTACCATTTCAAGACGTTCGATGGCGGCCTGTTTCTGGTCAAGGCGGTCTACGGTTTCAACGAAACACCGGACGTCGACGGGGTGCTCAAATATCTGGAGCGGGAACACGACATGACGTTCGAGTTGATGGACACCTCGTTCTTCCTCGCGCGTGAGACGGTGGTGCCGACGCAATTGCCGGGGATGTCGGTGTGGCGCGAACGGGTCTTCGCCTGGATGCATCAAAACGCGGCGAAGCCGACCGATTTCTTCAGCATCCCGGCCAATCGTGTCGTCGAATTGGGGACGAAGATCGAGATTTGATGGATGTTGCTTCTTTTGAGGACCGTCTATGTCTACGTCTCGCAAGCTTCATCTGGGGGCCTTCATGCGCCCCGTCAGCATCCACACCGGCGCTTGGCGTTATCCAGGCGCGTATCCCGACGCGAATTTCAACTTCACGCATCTGCGCACCTTCGCGCAGCGCCTGGAGGCAGCGAAATTCGACGCGTTCTTCATGGCGGACCATCTCGCGGTCCTGAATATGCCGACCGCCGCGCTGCAACGCAGTCACACGGTGACCTCGTTCGAACCGTTCACATTACTCTCTGCGCTCGCCGGTGCGACTGAGCGCATCGGCCTGGTCGCCACCGCGTCGACGACGTTCGATGCGCCGTACCATGTGGCGCGCCGCTTCGCGTCGCTCGACCATATCAGCGGTGGGCGTGCCGGATGGAATCTGGTGACCACCGCGAATCCGGACGCGGCCCGCAATTTCGGTTATGACAGCCAGATGGATCACGACGCCCGTTACGCGTACGCGGGCGAGTTTTTCGATGTCGTGACCGGCCTGTGGGACAGCTTCGCTGACGACGCATTCGTTCGCAATGTCGAAAGTGGCATCTATGTCGATCCAGCGAAGATGCATGTGCTCGACCACCGAGGACCACATTTCTCGGTGCGAGGGCCCTTGAACATCGCGCGGCCGGTACAGGGTTGGCCGGTTATTTTTCAGGCGGGGTCATCGGAAGCCGGGCGCCAATTTGCGGCCGAACGGGCCGAGGCGATTTTTGCTGCGGAACGCACGCTGGACGGCGGAAAGCGGTTCTATGCCGATATCAAGGCGCGGATGCAGCGGCTCGGCAGAGCGCCGGACAGCCTGAAAATTCTCCCCGGCGCGTTCGTGGTGGTGGGCGACACGATCGACGAGGCGCAGGCCAAACGGGCGCATCTGGACAGCCTGGTGCATTACGACAGCGGTATCGGCTCATTGAATTCGATGCTCGACTACGATGTGTCCGCATGCGATCCCGACGGCCCGTTGCCACCGATGCCGCCGACGCAAGCCAGTCAAAGCCAGCGCGACAGATTGATCGAGTTGGCGGAATCGCAGAATTTGTCGATTCGCGAATTGGCGCAGCGAGCCGGCAGCTATGCCGGGCTGGCGTTTGTCGGCACCGCGAAGCGCATTGCCGACGAGATGACGCAATGGCTGGAAGAAGAGGGCGCGGACGGCTTCAACATCATGTTCCCCTGGTTGCCGGGCGGGCTCGACGACTTCGTCGATCAAGTCGTGCCCGAACTACAGCGCCGGGGTGTCTTCAGACGCGAATACGAAGGGACAACGTTGCGGGAGCATCTGGGGCTGCCCCGTCCGCGCAATCGCTTCATCTGAGTGGATGCAAAATCTGCGCGTTTGCTATCCGGCAAGCGCCGCAAACGAACTTGTCCGCCACGTCGCCAGCGGCTGAAGAGGGCGCTCCTGCGCGATAGACGTGAAATGTGCGTGCGGCGTATCGTCGCGCATCGTTGCGTATCACTGTGGGGGGGCGGCCGATTGCACTGCACCTGCCGCGTCACTGCCCGCCCTGATGAATGCCTTGTCAATCAATGCTTACCGGACCTTTCGGCCGGTTTGCTTTCCTTTTGCGTTTATCAGACCCCGCTGGCGGAAGCCGGCACAGGCAGAAAAGCGTGGGCGAACCGTCGCTTTCGCGGCGACCGCCATCGCCTTGTTGGCATGACATATGCCTTGATGGCCGATCGCGCCGGCGTACGTTGCCGGCAATCTTTCTAGCTATCGGTTCGTGCATACGTGACTACAGAAAACTCACCCGCTTCATCGTCCCCGCCTCAGGTATCCGGTATTGCCTCTGTCCGACTCGTCGCGCTGGTGGCGACGATGGGAGCACTGTCCTACGGCTATGACACGGGCGTCATTTCCGGCGCGCTACCATTCATGTCGCGCGGTCATGCGCAAGGCGGCCTCGCATTGACGCCGCTGACCGAGGGATTGGTGACCTCGGCGCTGGTCGTCGGTGCAGCGTTCGGCTCGTTTCTGAGCGGTCGTCTCGCTGATCGCTATGGCCGCAAACGCACGCTGATTCTACTGGGCATCGTCTATATGCTGGGGGCGCTTGGTACCGCGTTGTCCCCAACGATTCCGATCATGGTGGCATTGCGATTTTTCCTGGGGCTGGGCGTGGGCGGCGCGTCCGCGGTCGTGCCGATGTTCCTCGCCGAAGTGGCGGGCCCCGGGGAACGGGGCAGACTGGTCACGCAAAACGAACTGATGATCGTGGGCGGCCAATTGCTCGCCTATGTATCGAATGCGGTACTGGCGCAGACATCCGGGAATCCGGGCGTGTGGCGCTATATGCTCGCGATACCCGCCATTCCGGCAGTGATGCTCTGGGTCGGCATGATCGCGGTGCCCGAGTCGCCGCGTTGGCTCGCTTTGCATAAACGCCCGCGGCACGCGAAAGCGGTGCTCGAACGGCTGCGACATTCGCCGGAACAGGCGAAGAAAGAGCTGAACGAGATCGTCAAAGTCGCCAAAGACGAGCGCGGCCAGGTGAGTTGGCGCGACCTGACGCAACCGTGGGTTCGGAATATCTTCCTGATTGGGTGTGGGCTGGGCTTCGTTCAGCAATTCACCGGCATCAATGCATTCATGTATTTCACGCCGAGCATTCTGCAGTCAACCGGTCTGGGCACCAATGCAGCATTGACGGCCACGATCACGAACGGGGTGGTGTCCGTGCTCGCGACGTACCTCGGCATCTGGCTGATGAGCCGGATGGGGCGGCGGCCGACGTTGATGACCGGATTGAGCGGCATCATCTGCGTGATGATTCTGCTCGGGCTAACGATGCTGTTGCTGCCGACGGCAGTCTGGCGCAGCTATTTGGCGCTCGCATTGATTCTCGTCTTTCTAACGTTCAATCAGGGCTTCGTTTCGCCGATCTACTGGTTGTTGATGTCCGAGTTGTTCCCGATACGTCTGCGGGGCATTGTGATGGGACTGGCCGTGTCGGTGCAATGGGTCTTCAATGCGATCGTTGCCTTTGTATTTCCGATCATCAATCATGCACTGGGCGGTGTCACGTTCTTCCTGTTTGCAGGATTGAATGTCGTGTCGCTGCTGTTCGTGTTCCGCTTCCTGCCTGAAACACGCGGTAAATCGCTGGAGAAGCTGGAAGTTGAATTGAAAGAACGGTACTCATGAAGCGCATGTCGCGCCCGGAAGGTCGCTCCTACCGCGCGTGACAACGGATTATTGTTCCCTAGCGGATAGGTCTCAAGAGCGTATTGCGGTATCGTCCGTCTCCATCAACGATCGGGAGCGAGAGCTCCACTGAGGAGTGTGCATATGCGACACCACGGACGACAGGATGGCGGGCAAGTCTGGTCGCTCACCGTGAAATGGCTCAGCAACGGCATGATGGCAGGTGGGATGTTGCCTAGCGCGTCGCTGATGCCGGTGGGCCCCGCGTTGGCGTTGCCGCAGCGTACGTCGGGTCGTAGATCGGACCGTGCGTCGGATCTTGTGTCGGATCTGGCGTCAGGCCGCACGTCGGACCCCGTTGCGCCGCAGCGCTCGCATGCGAAGCGTGGCGTGGCTTGCAGCATAGCGGGAAGGGCAACGTCGGGCACGGATGCGACCATCGTCGCACGTCGCTCCGCGGCGATCGTCAAGGTGCTCGATCGCGCAAGCGAGCACACGGTCGTGGTGTCATGGTGCGATTCGCAAGGCGGCCACTTCGGCGACCAGACGTGGCGTCTGGCGTCGGCGAAAAAACGGGGCGTCTGCGCGATGACCGGTCGCGCCATCGAGAAAGGCGACGCGGTCTATCGCCCGTGGTTGCGCGAGAAGGCGCGATCGAATGCAAACGAACGCATCCTCGCCGAGTGCGTCGACGCAGCACTGCGGGCGCAAGCGCTGGACGACTGAGTCGACACAGCGCTGACGGACGGCGGCCCTGCGTCGTCAACGACTCCCGGCCTTAGCGACGCAGCGATCAAATCGGCGACGCAGTGTCCCGACTCAGTGCTTCAACCTGGCCACGCAGCGATTCAGCGATCAATGACTGAGCGACTCGCCGCCTCCGCCGCGCGGCGAGTGTGCGCTGCGGCGATCCGCTAGTGTCGTGTGATGGCCATACTGCCGTGTCGTTCGACACGGTTTCTGGCGTCTCTTTTCTGTTCCTCCCACATCAGCGTCCCGACGCCGTGACTTTGCCGATTGTGCGATATAGGGGTACGCCGACGTTCAGGCAAACGTCGCTATACTGATTAAGCGGTAAGCAAGGGCAACGCGTCGTATCGGAGGCGATGAGATCGCACGCGTACGACGCCTGCGGAGAAAAGAAAAGCCATCCCGTAACAGAGACGAAAATGCAAAAAGAAAGGAGACGGCGGTGCGGTTCGGCCGCAATGCAAAGTGCGATCGTTCTGGCTGCATCGATGACATTCGCGAGTCACGCGGCCCAGGCCGCTGGCGGCCCGGATTGGATCGTATCGGCTAACGATGGCAAGTATCAACGGGTCGCGGGCGGTGACACCTATCTGAAATCGCCACCACCCGATTCGCTGGCCTTACTCGACGCGCAATCGTTCCCACCCAAGCTCGTTCGCACGATCACCGTCGAGAACGGCATCCAGGGGCCACCGCAGGCCGTCGCGGTGACGCCCGACGGATCGCTCGCCTTCGTGGCGGCGCCGACACGCTATGACGGCAACGCCAAGCGGCTGCTGATGGATACGTTCCTACAGGTCGTGCCTTTAACAGGCCCGGATGCCGGTGCGGTACAGCGGTTGGATCTCGGGAGTCATCCTCAGGCCATTGCCGTCGATCCGAACGGCACAACGGCGCTGGTGACCTGTGTTGATGGCACGGTGCATGTCATACGCATCGACCGTGCCGACGAGGCTGCGACGTCGGCAGCCATATCAGGCACATCCAGCACATCCGGCACATCTGGCCGCCCCGCCATCGACGCGCGCGGTCCCGCGCGTGTGACTGAAACCGCGACGTTGAAACTCAGCGACAAGCGTTTGGCCGGAGTTAGTTTCACGCATGACGGCCGACATGCACTGGTCGCGTTGCGCGATCAGCAGGGCGTCGTCGTACTGAATGTCACCGACGGTCGCGTCACCGATAGCGGCGACCGGCTCAGTGCCGGCGTATCGCCTTATACGATCGATGTCTCGAGCGACGGTAAATGGGCGGTCGTCAGCAATGCCGGACTGGCGGGGCTGGCGGACGTCCATGGCAGATTACTGGGCGATGCCGATACGATCACCTTGATCGATGTGTCGCAGGTGCCGTTTCGCGCAACGCAGCAACTGAGTGTGCCGTCGGTTCCCGAGGGCGTCGCCATCTCGCCGGATGGAAAATGGATCGTTGTGCAAGCGATGGACGGATCGAACCTGCTAGCGGGCAATCCGGGGCGCCGTCCGCGCGGCAAGATCGTGTTGTTCGCGATCCGCGACGCACAGGCAGTGAAGGTGTCCGAAGCGCTCGGCGGGGAAGCGGCGCAAGGGATCGTCTTCACTCACGACAGCCGACATGTGATCGTGCAATTCAATGTCGAGCGTGAACTGG
Source organism: uncultured Robbsia sp. (assembly GCA_963922375.1). Classification (GTDB taxonomy): domain Bacteria; phylum Pseudomonadota; class Gammaproteobacteria; order Burkholderiales; family Burkholderiaceae; genus Robbsia. The sequence goes on along the minus strand of CAWUJR010000095.1, from coordinate 288 downwards.
CGTTCTACGCGATACACGGCGACCAGATCGTCGATACCGGTCAGCGTATGGCGCTGGCAGCCGGGCCGACATCGATTCGAACCACGCCGCGCTGATCGAGGCCGAGGTCAACATCGCGCCCGACGTCAGAGCTCGCGCACAGCATCCGACGCCGGGTGGGGGGCGCATCCAGGTGTCCGGTGTCCGATGTCGGAGGGAGAGTGGTCAACCGGCATCGTCACGGACCCAACGACTCACTTCTGCTTCAGCTTCGCGAAAGCTGCCGCCATGGCGCTTTCGGCCGGTGCC
>CAWUJR010000094.1:0-10283 GCA_963922375.1 uncultured Robbsia sp. | reverse complement strand
TCCCCGGCGTCAGCCTGCCGCGCGCAAAGTCTCGACGCCACGGTTCGCCAACGCATCGGCGCGTTCGTTGCCGGGGTGACCGGCATGGCCTTTCACCCAGCGCCATTGCACCTGATGCTTCGCGGCCACCTCGTCCAGTTGCTTCCACAGGTCCGCGTTCTTGACCGGTGCTTTGGCCGAGGTCACCCAGTTACGTGCTTTCCAGCCATGGATCCATTCGCTGATGCCTTTTTGCACATACTGCGAGTCGGTCCAGATCACAACATTGCACGGTCGCTTCAACGCGCCCAATGCGGAAATCACGGCCATCAGCTCCATCCGATTGTTGGTCGTGACCGGCTCGCCGCCGAAGATTTCCTTTTCCTGCTCGCCGAAGCGCAGCACGGCACCCCAGCCGCCCGGGCCCGGGTTGCCTTTGCAGGCGCCATCGGCATAGATTTCGACGCTGTTGTTGTCTTCCATTATTTCCTGTTGCGTGTATTCGGAGCAGCTACCGGAGCGAGGGCCGGAACGGGCACGGGTTTCTTTTTCCACGACGGTCCGATCAGTCGCATCCGGGTGACGCGCTTCACGGCGGTGATCAGATACACCGCGCCGAAAATCGGCCACCAGCGATCCCCCGCAGGCTCCATGAAGCCGCAGCGTTCGAGCCATTGTGGATTGCCCAGCGGCGGCCGGTAACAACCGAATCGCCCCCGGCTCAATTCGAAGCCCAGCAGTTTGATCCAGTCCTTCAAGCGGGTGAAGGCGATCAGGTCCTTGTCGGCCGGTACGAAAGGACGGTTCGTCAAACGCCCGACAGATTGTCTCACGCCCCAGAGGCTGAGCGAATTGAATCCGACGATGATCAAGCGCCCCTCGGGGACCAGCACGCGCTCGGCCTCGCGCAGCAAGCCGTGCGGCTCGTCGGTGAATTCCAGCGTATGCGGCATGACCAACAGGTCAACACTCTGGCTCTCGAACGGCAATTCGATGAAATCGCCCCAGAACGTCGTGCGCTCCGGCGGCGCATGCCGCCCCGAGGCAGAATGAGACGCTCGGCCGCTCGCCGCAGCACCTGCCGAGGATGCGGAAGAGGGCGTGGCCGATCCTGTGCGATAGCCGTTTCCGCCCGGCGTCTCGATCGGTCTGCCCGCGCCGGCTGGCAGATGAATCAGGCGATCTGCTCCCGGTCGGGTGGGAGGCAGGACGTACGGCGCACTGACCGGGCTGGTCGGGTCCAATGTCAGAATGCGTCCCGGCATCCGATTTTCGCGAAGCGCATCCAGTTGCGGCATGCCCAGCTGGACGGCGCGATAGCCGAAAATATCGCTGACCGCGAGATCGAGCTGCGCTTGCTCCCACGCGAGCACGTAACGGCCCGGTGCGGATGTCGTCCAGTCGGACCAGTCTATAATCGGTCGGTCTGACATGAGTTCCTAATAAGAAGCCGCCGAAACATGGCCGGATGATAACCAATTCCCTTTCCGATACCCGAGATCACCGAGATGGCCATGACCCCGACTGTACCGGCACCGCTTGACGTCTTTCCCGTCCCCGCCTTCTCGGACAATTACATCTGGCTGATCTCGTCGCCCGCCGCTGCGGTTACCGTACCGCGTGCACCGGTCATCGGGCAAGCATCGGACGTCGGTGCCGCGCGGCGCCCCGCGATCGTCGTCGATCCGGGGCAGGCGCAGCCGGTAATAGCGGCATTGCAGGCAGGCGGCTTGACGCTGAGCGCTATTTTACTCACGCATCATCACGCCGACCATGTCGGCGGCGTGGCCGAGTTGTTGGCCTTTGCCAACGCTCCGGTACCCGTCTACGGCCCGGCCAACGAAAAGATCGCGCATCTGAGCACGCGGCTAGTGGAAGGGGACGTCGTCGACATCGACGCGCCGAGCGCGCATTTTACGGTAATCGATGTGCCCGGCCACACCGCCGGCCATATTGCCTACTTTCAGCCGGCTGTGAATGGCCAGCCGCCCCGACTGTTTTGCGGCGATACATTATTCGCGTCGGGATGCGGCCGCTTGTTCGAAGGCACGCCGGCGCAGATGTTGGCCTCGCTCGACAAGCTGGCCGCGCTGCCCGACGAGACGGAAGTTTTCTGCGCACATGAATACACGCTGTCGAACCTGCGCTTTGCACTCGCTTGCGACGCTGGCAACGACGCGTTGATCGCTTGGCAGCGCGAGGCAAGCGCGCTTCGGGAGCAGGGCAGGCCCACGCTCCCGACCACGATCGCACACGAGCGCCGGGTCAATCCCTTCCTGCGTGCCGACGCGCGAGCCGTCATTGAGGGACTTACCGCGCAGTTTGGTCGGACGCCGCCCGACCGTCTGGCAGCGTTTACGGCGCTGAGGGGATGGAAAGACCATTTCTGATCTTTATTGTGTCCGATTACACTGTGCGGCGTCACCGGCAGCAGCAATGCGCTTCCCGCACTTTAATAATCGCCGTTAGCTCACGGTTTTTATTGAGCTTTTTTGTAACGAAGGTTGACGCTGGTCAAAGCTTTCCTTACCATCCTGACACGACTTTCCGTTGATCCTTACCGGATACAAAGACGCCCCCCGGGATGCACCCTTTCATGCGATTGATTTTATCCGCGCTGCTCGCGCTTATGCTTACTGCGTGCGCCGGCACTGCCGACCATCTGGCCAACCAGGGCCTGACGAATACGGACGCCTACGCGACCAACCAAGATCACTCGAAAGACACCCCGCAGCATCAGGTCGCGCAGCAATCCAGTGCAAACAAGACGATCGACCTGGATAACAATTCCGTCGATTCGCTCGCATCGAACGATGGGGACTTGTGGGCGCGTATCCGCAAGGGTTTCCAGATGCAGGACCTGACTGGCGATCTGGTCGACAAGCAAACCGAGTGGTACACGTCGCGGCCGGACTATGTCCAGCGTATGACCGATCGGTCGCGTTTGTATCTGTATCACATCGTCGAGCAGCTCGAAGAGCGGCATATGCCGACCGAGCTCGCATTGCTCCCGTTCATCGAAAGCGCCTACAACCCGCAGGCATTGTCGGTCGCGAAAGCGGCCGGGATGTGGCAGTTCATTCCGGGCACCGGTCGTGACTACAATCTGAAACAGAATATGTTCCAGGACGAACGACGCGACGTGCTGGCATCGACCGATGCGGCGCTGGATTACTTGTCCCGCTTGCACGATATGTTCGGCGACTGGACGTTAGTGCTGGCCGCGTACAACTGGGGCGAGGGCAATGTGCAACGCGCGATCGCCCGCAATGCCGCGCAAGGGTTGCCAACCGATTACCAAAGTCTGCGTCTGCCGAACGAAACGCGTAATTACGTGCCGAAGTTGCAGGCGGTCAAGAACCTGATCGAAAACCCGGCGCAATATGGTCTGACGCTGCCGTTGATCCCGAATCACCCGTACTTTGTGACGGTGACGACGTCGCGCGACATCGACGTCAAAGTGGCGGCGAAACTCGCGGATCTGCCGTTGGACGATTTCAAGGCACTGAACCCATCGTTCACGAAGCCGGTGATCCTCGGTTCGACGCAGCCGCAGATCCTGCTGCCTTTCGATAGCGCCGAGACGTTCGAGCACAATCTGAAGTCGTACACGTTGCCGTTGTCGAGTTGGACGACCTATCAGGTCAGCAGTCGCGAGCGGCCGGCGGATCTGGCCGAAAAAATCGGCGTCGATCCGCAGACATTGATTTCGGTCAATAAGATCCCGTCGGGGATGCGGTTGAAGCCGGGCTCGACCGTGTTGGTGCCGAAGTCCGATGACGACGCGAGCATTGGCGACATCAGTGCCGATGTCGCGGAAAGTGCGACGATGTCGGTGGAACCGGATCGCCCTGATTACCGCCGCGTGTTCGTCCGTTTGCCGCGTACGGAATCGGTCGCGTCTGTCGCGTCCCGTTACGGCGTGTCCCCGAGTTCCGTGCTGCGTTGGAACCGCGCGCATGCGCGTAGTTTCCGCGCCGGCACCCGGCTGGTCATGTATGTGCGCTCGGATAGCGACGATGCGCCGCGCGCGATGCCGCTCGATACGGTATCGGTGGCACCGGACGACAGCTCGAGCAACACGGTGAAGGTCATTCGTGCCTCGGAGCAGGAGGAGGCGCCGCCTGCGATCGGGCGTAGCAGGCGGCGCGCATCCCACGCAAGCGCATCGCGCCGCGTGATGGTTGCCAAATCGTCCGAGAGTCGGTCTACGTCGGTAGGCGGGGCATCGAAGCAAGCCGCCTCCAAGTCAGCAGCGTCGAAGTCAGCGGCCAGTGCGAGCGTGAAACCGGCATCCGCGACAAAGCACACGGCCGCGCGCGACACGAAGAAAAACGTGCGCCGCGTGTCGGCCAAATCGAACTGATCTGACATCCGGTGGCGGGCGTGGCAGCGACCGTTCACCCCCTGATGCACAGTTCGTCTACGGGGAGGACGGCCATCGTGTCGCAGTGGAATGACGACAACACGGCTGTCATATAGTTGAGGATAAGGGTGGAAACGCGCTATAATCCAGTGGTTTAGCCCAATCAACACAAAACCCTAGCGCCTACCTCCTTCCTTTATCGCCACACCCGTCGCTTCCTGTCGTCCGATGCCCGTAAAGGCCGGCCGGCCGAGGCGCGTCCGCCAGAACTTGAGCCGCATCGTGCGCCAGTTCGGACGCTGCCCGCCGCGCATGACGACGGAAGCTTGGTCGACGGGACGGCAGGTCGGCCAGGGTGATCCATCAGGAGCCTCCCTGTGCTGCCGTCTTTTCCTCCTGCTTTGCTCGCACTTGCCGACGGCACGATTTTCCGTGGCTGGTCGATCGGGGCCGAGGGCCATACGACGGGTGAAGTGGTGTTCAACACCGCGATCACCGGTTATCAAGAAATCCTGACCGATCCGAGCTACGCGCGTCAGATCGTCACGCTCACCTATCCCCATATCGGTAACGTCGGTGCAAACGACGAGGACGTCGAGTCCGCCAAAGTGTTTGCTGCCGGTCTCGTGATCCGCGACCTGTCGCTGGTCTCGTCGAATTTCCGTTCGCAGCGTTCGTTGAGCGATTATCTGCGTGAGAGTGGCGTCGTCGGCATCGCGGGCCTGGATACGCGTAAGTTGACGCGTCTGCTGCGTGACAAGGGCGCGCAAAACGGCGCGATTCTCGCCGGCGTCGATGACCCGGCGCGCGCGATCGAATTGGCGCGCTCGTTCCCCGGGCTCTCCGGCATGGACCTCGCAAAGGAAGTGTCCGTCAAGGACCGCTACAACTGGAATCAAACCGAGTGGCGTCTGGGCGAGGGCTATGGTCAGCAAGCCAAGCCGTCGTTCCGCGTGGTCGCGTTCGACTACGGCATCAAATACAACATCCTGCGCATGCTGGCAGAGCGCGGTTGCGATGTGACGGTGCTGCCGGCGCAGAGCACGATCGATGATGCGATGGCGTTGTCGCCGGACGGTATCTTCTTGTCGAATGGCCCTGGCGATCCGGAGCCTTGCGACTACGCGATCCGCGCGACGCGCGAAGCGATCGCCCGTGGCATTCCGACGTTCGGCATCTGTCTCGGTCACCAGATCATGGCGCTGGCGGTCGGAGCGAAGACCGTGAAGATGAAGACCGGTCACCATGGCGCCAACCATCCGGTCAAGGATCTGGACGACGGCCGCGTCGTGATCACCTCGCAGAACCACGGGTTTGCGGTGGATACCGATACGCTGCCTGCCAACGCACGCGTCACGCACGTCTCGCTGTTTGACAACACGTTGCAAGGCTTCGCGCTGACGGACAAACCGGCATTCTGCTTCCAGGGGCATCCGGAAGCGTCGCCGGGGCCGTCGGACCTGGCCTATCTGTTTGATCGCTTCATCGATTCGATGAAGGCGCATCCGCGCGGACAGGCCTGACAGGACTGCACGCGACTCGTGCAGCGGTGGCCTAAGCCGCCGCTTCACGGGTCGACGCCCGAGTCGGCATAGGCCGCTGCCGAGTTCGATCGAAGGGTGGTGACAGCGGGTAGATGAAACGCGTCTCGCCCCGGCTCGACAGCAAACACGCCGCCGCGCACCGAAACACACAACAGAATTTTTTCGCCAAGCCATGCCAAAGCGCACAGACATCAAAAGCATCCTCATCATCGGCGCGGGTCCGATCATCATCGGCCAGGCCTGTGAGTTCGACTACTCCGGCGCGCAAGCCTGCAAGGCGCTGCGTGAAGAGGGATACAAGGTCATCCTGGTCAATAGCAACCCGGCCACGATCATGACCGACCCGGACACGGCCGACGTCACGTACATCGAGCCGATTACCTGGGAAGTGGTCGAGCGCATCATCGCGAAGGAACGTCCGGACGCGATTTTGCCGACGATGGGTGGTCAGACCGCGCTGAACTGCGCGCTCGAACTGCATCGCCAGGGCGTGCTCGACAAGTACAACGTCGAGTTGATCGGTGCGAAGCCGAAAGCCATCGATATGGCCGAAGATCGCCAAAAGTTCAAGGAAGCGATGACCCGCATCGGTCTCGGTTCGGCGAAATCGGGTATCGCCCATTCGATCGAAGAGGCACTGAAGGTGCAGGCCGATATCGCGGTTCAGACCGGTGGCAGCGGCTATCCGACCGTGATCCGTCCGTCGTTCACGTTGGGTGGCTCGGGCGGCGGCATCGCGTACAACCGCGAAGAGTTCGAAGAAATCTGCAAGCGCGGCCTGGATCTGTCGCCAACGCGTGAATTGCTGATCGAAGAATCGTTGTTGGGTTGGAAAGAGTACGAGATGGAAGTGGTGCGGGACACCGCCGACAACTGCATCATCGTCTGCTCGATCGAAAACCTCGATCCGATGGGCATCCATACCGGCGACTCGATCACGGTCGCGCCGGCGCAGACGCTGACGGACAAAGAATATCAACTGCTGCGTAATGCATCGCTCGCGGTGCTGCGCGAAATCGGCGTGGACACGGGCGGCTCTAACGTGCAGTTCTCGATCAACCCGGTCGATGGCCGGATGATCGTGATCGAAATGAACCCGCGCGTGTCGCGTTCGTCGGCATTGGCATCGAAGGCGACCGGTTTCCCGATCGCGAAGATCGCCGCAAAACTGGCGGTGGGCTTCACGCTTGACGAATTGCGCAACGAGATCACCGGTGGTCAGACCCCGGCGTCGTTCGAACCGTCGATCGATTACGTGGTCGTCAAGGTGCCGCGTTTCGCGTTCGAGAAGTTCCGCGAAGCCGATTCGCATCTGACCACACAGATGAAGTCGGTCGGCGAAGTGATGGCTATCGGCCGCACGTTCCAGGAATCGTTCCAGAAGGCGTTGCGCGGCCTCGAAGTCGGCGTCGATGGTCTGGATGAAAAGTCCAGCGATCGCGACGAGATCATCCAGGAAATTGGTGCAGCGGGTCCGGACCGGATCTGGTATCTGGGCGACGCGTTCCGTATCGGCATGAGTGCCGAAGAGATTCATCACGAAACGGCAATCGATCCGTGGTTCCTCGCGCAGATCGAACAGATCGTGCAGATGGAAAAGGGGTTGGGCGGCCGCACGCTGGCAAGCTTGTCGGAGCCGGAACTGCGTCATCTGAAGCGCACCGGGTTCTCGGACCGTCGTTTGGCGAAGCTGCTGGGCGCGACGCAGACCGAAGTGCGCGAACAGCGTATCGCGTTGAAGGTGCGCCCGGTCTATAAGCGTGTGGATACCTGCGCGGCCGAATTCGCGACGAACACCGCATACTTGTACTCGACCTACGAGGAAGAGTGTGAGGCGGAACCGACGGACAACAAGAAGATCATGGTGTTGGGCGGCGGTCCGAACCGTATCGGTCAAGGCATCGAGTTCGACTATTGCTGCGTGCATGCGGCCCTCGCATTGCGTGAGGACGGCTATGAAACCATCATGGTCAACTGCAACCCGGAAACGGTCTCGACCGACTACGACACGTCGGATCGTTTGTATTTCGAACCACTGACGCTCGAAGACGTGCTCGAAATCGTCGACAAGGAAAAGCCGGTCGGCGTGATCGTGCAGTACGGCGGCCAAACGCCGTTGAAGCTCGCGCTGGACCTCGAAGCGAACGGTGTGCCAATCGTCGGCACGTCGCCGGACATGATCGATGCGGCGGAAGACCGCGAGCGCTTCCAGAAGCTGCTGCAGGACCTGGCGCTGCGTCAGCCGCCAAATCGTACCGCGCGTGCGGAAAGCGAAGCGCTGGCGCTGGCCGAGGAAATCGGTTATCCGCTGGTCGTGCGTCCGTCGTATGTGCTGGGTGGCCGCGCGATGGAGATCGTGCACGAGCCGCGCGACCTCGAGCGCTATATGCGCGAGGCCGTGAAGGTGTCGCACGATTCGCCGGTGTTGCTCGACCGCTTCCTGAACGATGCGATCGAATGCGACGTGGACTGCATTTCCGATGGCGAGACGGTTTTCATCGGCGGTGTGATGCAGCATATCGAACAAGCCGGGGTGCATTCCGGGGATTCGGCCTGCTCGTTGCCGCCGTATTCGTTGTCGCAGGCGACCATCGATGAGTTGAAGCGTCAGACCGCAGCGATGGCCAAGGGCCTGAATGTGGTCGGCCTAATGAATGTGCAGTTCGCGATTCAGCAGGGGCAGGACGAGGCGGGCAATGCGAAGGACGTCATCTACGTGCTGGAAGTGAATCCGCGTGCATCGCGTACGGTCCCGTATGTATCGAAGGCGACCGGTCTGCAGCTCGCGAAGATTGCGGCGCGCGCGATGGTCGGGCAGACGCTGCGTGAGCAGGGCATCACGAAGGAAGTGGTGCCGCCGTATTTCAGCGTGAAGGAAGCGGTGTTCCCATTCACGAAGTTCCCGACCGTCGATCCGGTATTGGGACCGGAAATGCGGTCCACCGGTGAAGTGATGGGCGTGGGTCGGACGTTCGGCGAAGCGCTGTTCAAGTCGCAGTTGGCCGCCGGTTCGCGTCTGCCGGAATCGGGTACCGTGCTGTTGACGGTGATGGACTCGGACAAGCCCGCGGCGGTGGACATCGCACGCCGTCTGGAAGCGCTGGGCTACAGCCTGGTGGCCACGCGTGGCACCGCAGCGGCCATCGCCGCAGCGGGGATTGCGGTGAAGGTCGTCAACAAGGTGAAGGACGGGCGTCCGCATGTCGTCGATATGATCAAGAATGGTGAGATCTCGTTGGTGCTGACGACCGTTGACGAAACGCGGACGGCGATTGCCGATTCTCGCTCGATCCGGATGAGTGCATTGGCGAACAATGTCACCTATTACACGACGATCTCCGGCGCGCGCGCGGCGGTCGAGGGACTCGGTTATCTCCGCGAGCTCGAAGTCTATGATTTACAAGGGCTGCATGCTCGCCTAAACTAAACCCTTCGATCTACACGATCCCAAGTCTTGGGGACGCGAAAATGAGGCGTCCCCCGTCAGCCGCGGTCGGGCGGCGTTCGCTTTTACGAGCGAATGCGACCTGCTGCGGCGATTTTTTTTGTATGGTTAATTGGCTATGAGCACCATCCCTCTGACGAAACGTGGCGCAGAACTGTTGAAAGACGAACTCCAGCGGCTCAAATCCGTCGAGCGGCCATCGGTGATCAACTCGATCTCCGAGGCGCGCGCGCAGGGTGACCTGTCGGAAAATGCCGAGTACGACGCTGCGAAGGAAAAGCAATCCTTCGTCGAAGGACGCATCGCAGAACTGGAAGGCAAATTGTCGGCAGCCCAGGTCATTGATCCGAAAACGATCGATGCGGAAGGGCGTATCGTATTTGCCGCGACGGTGGAACTGGAAGACCTGGAGAGCGGCGATAAAGTGACGTATCAGATCGTCGGTGACGACGAAGCCGATATCGACCATGGTCTGATTTCGGTCAGCTCGCCGATTGCGCGGGCGTTGATCGGTAAATACGAAGGCGATGTGGCCGCCGTGCAGGCGCCAAGCGGCGTGCGCGAATACGAAGTCATGTCGGTTCGCTACGTGTAATGAATCAGCGGTATCCGGCGTGCCGGATCCGCTTCGAATGGCTCGGCCTGAGCGCTGATTGAGCGCCCGGCTCATCTCGTGGCTGCGTTGACTGTAGCGGCAGCCGCGTGCTAGCGGACCCTGTCGCTGACGCGAAGGACCCTCACCCTGCATCGATGGGCGCGACTATTTGCCGCGCCCATCGCTTCCGCAACGATCAGTCGGCCTGACGCAGACGCTTGACGCTGGTCGGGCGCTTTTTCGCGCGTTTCACATTGCCGCCGGCGGTGACACGTTCGTTGCCCCGTACCAGCACCTCGGTCGGGCGCGCGCGGCGGCGGTCATTGCCGGTAGGCTTGACGACAGTCACCAAAC
>CAWUJR010000093.1:0-10305 GCA_963922375.1 uncultured Robbsia sp. | reverse complement strand
GCAGTGCCACCGCAGGCATCTCCGCCCGTTGCGCCGTCCTGCGCATCCCCCGCCAGCCATCACGAGAGCGTTATTGACACCGTTATCGACAACGGCAGCCATGTCGATAACGACGGCGACAGCGGTGTGGTGAGAACGAAGCATCATCAAACCACATTTTTTCGGCCCTACCAAAACGTCAGTATGGTGCTCAAATCGGTGGCGAAAGCCGCGACGCCGTTTAGATCGCTGGTGGAAGTCGGACGGGATTTCGCTTATCTGTGGCGCGGCGACCATGGACATGATGACGACTATCGCACCGCGCTGCATATTGCCGAAGGTGCGGACGCAGCGGTCGGCTTGATTCCCCAAGTCTTCATCATGCAGCTCGTTTTCGACCTGCCTCGGCGGTTAGCGGACGGTCTCGACGGGAAAGAGATCGACATAGAGGAAGCATTTGGCGACATACAGAATATCGTCATGTTGAGAGACATGCTGAAAAATGATCAGCTCGTCGTGCGAACGCGTCGTCAAGGCGCCGCCAGCGGAAAATGGGACCGCGATATATCCGGCAAGCCGTCCTTTGGAAAGGGCGTACCGAGCGTGGGCGGCGGTATCGAGCATGTGAGCGAAGGCGTGGCAGGAAGCGTGGCAGGAAGCGCAGCAAAAAGCGCAGCAAAAAGCGCGGCGGGGGGAAAAGCGGGTAAAGCCCCGGCGCCGGCGCCGCTCATCTATCTCCGTTCGTCTGATCATCCACGTTCGTTGCCGGTCGAATGGAACGCGGCGCGCGCCAGATGGGAAGTCCCTGCCGATCGGTATGCTTTATCGCAGCCGCAGCCTGTGCATGGGCTGACTCCCGTCGGACTATCGTGGACGAGCGACGGCACAGCCGTCGCCCAATTGTTCGGTAGCGATGCGCAGTTCCTCGCTTTCGTCGACGCCGAAGGAAAAGCTTGGATTGTCGCGAGCAATCTCTCCCCGCTGCCGATTAGACCGCATGAGGGCGTCCCGGGTACGTGGGACATCGACGGCGTGCGGATGGCCGACAGCAACCTGGCGTCGATGCAGATCGCCAAGAGACCGCGTTTGTGGGTCGACGGGCCGAATGGCGAACGACGGCTTCGTTCCATCGCAGTCCACCTCGACAATCCTCCGCAGGTATCGCCGGAGGGGATCGTGATGGTCGACGAGAAGCCGTATGTTCGCGGGGAGATGGGGTACTACCCGCTATTGCCGTCGGGCAATCCGAGCGCCCCCTGGTTCGTGCAGTTGAACCGCGCAGGATATGACGACAAATACTTGTTTGAACTCGACGGACAAGGGAACAAGCGATTGTATAAGGTGCGTGAGCGTTGCAGACGCGGCTTGCTGTGCGGCACGTTGCGCCATGCGGGGGATCCCGCAGTACGCCCTCCGGTGGAAAGAGGCTGGCGCTTGCGACAGGCGCGTTTGCTGACGATCCCGTCGGATGGCGTTCAAGTGCACCGTGAACGACCAGAGGACAGGTGGTCCAGGATCCTCAAAGTCACCGCGAAACTCGACGGACGCGACATGCCTGTCCGTTTCGATCCCGACCGACAACAATGGACGCTTATCGACGGATCCAGCATCAGCCGGAACCGGGCCGGCGAGTGGGTGAAAGACAGCGAAAATACGGACATCGAAGACGTATCGCAGCCGGTCTCTCTGGATGGGTCGATCGCCGGCCCGCAAGTGCTGTCCCCGACCTCTATCATCTTCGCGGTACCGCGAATACCAAAGACGCCCTCACACCGTTACGAGATTCCGTCGCTTGCCAGTCAAGTCTGGATTGGCGAAACGATGCCGGAGAACCTGGTGAGCAATGTGATCGCGAACGCCCGGTTCTTGCATGACCGGATGGATTATGCGTCCACTTTGTATGTCGACGCGGCATCCGAAGACGTCATGAACGAGATGACGAGCTTGTTCGCGGGCACCCACGTCAAAGTGAAACCTTTAAAGAAGACGTCTTTTTATCAAGCATTCAAAAAAATGACGCTGCACGAGTTTTATCACCGGGCCACCCACGGCCCGAATCGCAATCTGGCCATGGCGACGGACATCATTCGATATCCATTGCTGTATTGGCATGGCGGCGTGTATATCGATGTGGACGACAGCTTCGTCGCACATTGGGCACAGAGCGATGATCGGCTCGATCCTATCTATCTGGCACACGGTGATCTCAGTTTTGGGCGGATTACGCGCCCGGAATTTCTCGATTCCATGCCACGCTTTCCGAATACACCAATGGCGAGTCATCCGAATAATATGCTGCTGGGTGAGATCGGCGCGGAAATGCTGAACCGTCTCCAAAACGATCCCGCGTTCTTCGACCGGCCTCGACCGCGAACGAAAGATATGCGAAAACCGCTCTCGCAAAATGAGCGTCGATACATCGCCAAGATTTCGCATCATACCGGTTTGGATCTTTTGAACGATGTGGTGAATCGCAGGCGCCCCGATTGGGAAGCATTCGCCGCAGCACAAGACGTCGACCAATGCCGTGCGGTGATCGGTGGGGAGTTAGGCGAGACGATACGAGACGCCGAAGACTATATGATGGTGTTCTGGCGGCGCATTCCTGTGGCATTCGGTAACGAGCATTCGTGGCGAAAGACGCATTGATAGCGCTGCGCGAAAAAGATAACGCGCGTCGATAGGAGAGGAGAAAAGCAAGATGGAAGCAATCGAACGCTGGGCGTTGCGATGGGCACACGGCGACGCGACCGTTCAGTCGCTGGGCGGCATGCTGGCACCGGTGCAGTTCAAGTTCGGTGCGGGACATAGTGTGTCGCCGCTGCAAGTGGCCCCTTGGGACGCCGATGCGCGCTGGCCCGGTGTACTGCGTGCGCTGCGCGGTGAATGGCCTTGTTTGCCGTTCGGCATGGTACAGGCACCGCCCGATCTGCCGTCGGACTTCACGCCAGAACGTGCCGAGGACCAGTGGGATCACGGCTTCGCCGCGAACCATCGCTGGCGGCTGCTGCAGCAGACATCGCACGCGATCCGGCTCGGCATCGATTATCCGCACGACCAGCCGGTAGCCTATCTTGAGCGGACGATCGAAGCCGATCCGAATGCACCGGCGCTCGTCGTATCGCTGACCGTGCATGCCCGACGGGATGTCGTTCTCCCGCTTGGACTCCACCCGACGTTTGCTGTACCGGAGAACGGCATTGAAGTGCTCGGCTGCGCGCATCGGGCGATTCACAGCTATCCGGTGCCGCAGGAGCCGGGCGTCTCCCAAATCTTGCCGAACACCACGTTCGCCTCGCTTGATGCGGCGCCGACCGCGACCGGGCCGGTCGACGTCACCCGTTTGCCATTGCCGCATCGCACCGAAGAGTTGATGCAGATGGAAGGGTGTCGGCCCCCCTTTATCCTGCGCTACCCCACGCAGCAGGCCGACGTGCTGCTCGACTGGGATCCGTCGGAACTGCCCGACGCATTGCTTTGGATCAGTAACGGGGGGCGAACGCGGGCACCTTGGTCGGGAAGACACTTCGCGCTAGGCGTCGAGCCGATCAACAGCTTCTTCGACTTGGGACGCGTGGTGACGCCGCCGCCGCACCATCCGCTCGCCGGTCGATCCGGACTCGCGTTCAAAGCCGACACGCCGCGGACCATCACCTACCGATTGTCCGCGCGCTCCATTTGAACCACTGCGCGCGCGTCGCCCGTTTCTCGGTGAGTCCTTCGCCGAGTGGCGTGCCACCGGATTTGCGCCGTGCGGCATGACGCTCGATTCCCCGCTGCAACAGACAGAATGCGCAGAGCAATGCGCCGATCACGATGCGGGTCCACCAGGAACTGAGTGTGCCGTCAAACGTGATCAGGGTCTGGATCGTGCCGAGAATGCCCACCCCGAACACCGAGCCGATCACATAGCCGACACCGCCCGTCAATAAGGTGCCGCCGATGACCGTGGCTGCTATCGCGTCAAGTTCCATGCCCTGCCCTTGCAGACCGTATCCCGACAACACGTAGAGCGTGAACACCACGCCGCCCAGCGCGGCACAAAAGCCACTCACCGCATAGACGCCGACCTTCGTGCGTGCGACCGGCAGCCCCATCAGCAACGCAGAGCGCTCGTTGCCACCGACCGCATACACATTGCGTCCGAACCGCGTGAAGTGCGCGACGAAAATGGCGCCCGCCAACGCAACCAACGCGACCAATGCGCCCGTGGTAAGCGACATGCCCGCGACGTCCAGATGGAAACCGGACAGCGCATGGAAAGTTGGATCGTTGATCGTGATCGACTGCGTCGTAATCAAAAAACAGGCACCACGCGCGAGGAACATGCCGGCAAGCGTGACGATGAACGGTTGTAAGCGGCAATAGTGGATCAGGATGCCCATGGCCGCACCGTAGCAGGCACCCAAGGTCAGCACCATCGGCACCACCACCCAAACGGGCCAGTGCAAATGCTCGGTAAACACCGCACACAGGATGGTCGTGAGCGCCACGACGGAACCCACCGACAGATCGATTCCTCCCGAGACGATCACGAAGGTCATGCCGAGCGCAACGATCAGCAGGAACGCGTTGTCGATCAAGAGCCCGGACAACACCTGCAGCGAGAAGAAGCCGGTGTACATCACCGAGCCGAAGCCGAACAGGACCGCAAACAGCACCACCGTCACGACGATTGGCAAAATCCGCGGATCCGTGACCCGATCGAAGTGTGCTCTCAACTGCGCTTTCATTTGCTGCCTCCCACAAGTGGCTTGGCGCGCACCGGCGAGCGCATGCGCGCCATCTGGAGCCGGAACTGACGCGCGATCTGCGCGCGGGCGCTGGTCGACTGCACGACGCTGACGATCAGTACCACCACGGCCTTGACGACCAGTGTCGCTTCGGGTGGCACCCCGATCGAATACGTCGTATAGGTCAACGTTTGAATGATCAGCGCACCGAAGATGGTGCCCGCCAGCGTGAAGCGCCCCCCTAAAAGCGACGTGCCACCCAGCGTCACCGCCAGAATCGCGTCCAGCTCGAGCAGCAAGCCGGCGTTATTGCCATCGGCACTGCGCACATTCGAACTCGACAGCACGCCGGCGATCGCCGCGCTGAGTCCTGAAAACGCATACACACAAAACACGATGGCGGTCGAGCGTAAGCCCACCAGTCGTGTGGCAACAGGATTTACACCGATCGCGCGGATGAAGAGCCCGAGCGCCGTGCGATTCACCAGCACGGCAGTCAGCGCGAGCACCGCAACGGCGATCCACACCGCGCACGGCATCGTGAGCAGATAGCCGCCGCCGGCCATCAGATAGCCGGGCGCGTCGATCGGGATGATCTGCCCGCCTGTGAGCAACTGCGCAACGCCGCGGCCGGCGACCATCAGAATGAGCGTCGCAATAATCGGCTGCATGC
Source organism: uncultured Robbsia sp. (assembly GCA_963922375.1). GTDB lineage: Bacteria > Pseudomonadota > Gammaproteobacteria > Burkholderiales > Burkholderiaceae > Robbsia. The sequence goes on along the minus strand of CAWUJR010000093.1, from coordinate 4,920 downwards.
CGATCATTGCCACCAGCAAGCCGTTCCACATGCCGGCCAGCACACCGGTTGCCAATGCCGCGGCGATCGCCAACGCGACATGCGACGGGTTATCGGCCAGGATTGATGCCGCTGCCGCGCCCGCGATCGCGACGATCGCACCGACCGATATGTCGATACCGCGCGTGGCGATCACGAAGGTCATACCGATGGAAACGAGTACCAGCGGTGCGGCCCGATTCAGAATGTCGATCGGTGCTCCGAATAGATGCCCTTCCAACAGCGTGATCGATAGAAAACGGGGATTGTGCGCAAGATCGAGCAGGCAGAGCAAGACGAGCGTCAAGCACGGCCACGCGAGCGAATGCTGCAACAGACCTTTTATGCGGTTCATTCATTGCCTCCCGCGATGAGCCGATAGACCTGATCCTCGGACGCATGCCCGTTGATTTCCGCGACCTTGCGGCGATCCCGTAGCACCGCGATCCGGTGGCTGACCCGCACGACCTCGCTGACTTCGGACGAAATGAAGAGGATCGCGAGGCCTTTCGCGCAGAGTTCAAGGATGCGGTCCATGATTTCGAACTTCGCGGCGACATCGATGCCGCGCGTCGGTTCATCGAGCACCAGCATTCGCGGTTCGGTCGCGAGCCAGCGCGCCAGCAGCACCTTTTGCTGGTTACCGCCCGACAGCAAGCCGATCGGTTGCTCGGCATCCCGTGCCTTGATACCCAGTTGCCCGATATACCGGTCCGCTATCTCGCGTTGCTTCGTCCGGCCAATCGCGCGCCACCAGCCGCGCTGCGCCTGCAACGCGAGAATGATGTTCTCGCGAATCGACAGATCCGCGACGATGCCCTCTCGCTTACGGTCCTCCGGGCAATAACCGATGCGATGACGCACCGCGTCTCGCGGCGAACGCAGCATGACGGGTTTGCCGCGGATCTTCATCGCGCCTGCGTCGGCTCGCTGCGCGCCAAACACCAATTGCGCGGTTTCTGTTCGCCCGGAACCAAGCAATCCGGCCAGCCCGAGGATTTCGCCGGATCGCACGTCCAGATCGATCGGATTGATTAAGCCCCTTCTCCCGGTGCCGTGCATCTCGAGAAACGGCGAGGCGGCGGGCGCAGGAGACGCACCGGACGGCCGAGGCGCTGCGGACATCGCCGCCGGCGTGGGTACCATCGACACGGCGGCCCCCCCTGCGTCCGCAGATGCGACCGATATCGCCGAAGCGTCGGGTGGCACAGACATCGTCACGCCCGTCCCCGATGCCACCGATGCAGGCGCTGCTGTTGTCTCCGACGCGGCACGCTGCAAACGACCGCTCATCCGTTCATGCCCGACCATCTTCGACACGAGCCGCTCTACCGGAAGGTCTTTCGCCAGATACTCGCCCTCGCGTTCGCCATTGCGCATCACCGTGATGCGATCCGAGATCGCATAGGTTTGTTCGAGAAAGTGCGTGACGAAGAGCACCGCCAGCCCCGCGTCCCGCAGTTTTCGCAGCACTGCGAAAAGCCGCGCCACCTCGCCGTCGTCCAGACTCGATGTGGGTTCATCGAGAATCAGCACCCGCGCGTCCACAGACAGCGCCCGCGCGATGGCGACCATTTGTTGCACGGCGATCGGATAGGTGTCGAGCGACTTCGTCACATCCACCGAGACGTTCAACGCCGCAAGCGCATCCTGCGCGCGATGATGGATCGATTTCCAGTCAATGGCACCGCGTCGTTTCGGCTGTCGTCCGGCAAACACATTCTCGGCGACTGACAGATTCGGGCACAGATTGACCTCCTGATAGAGCGTCCTGATGCCGGCGGCTTCCGCTTCGATCGGCGCGGCAAATTTCACCGACTGACCGCCTAGACGTATTTCGCCCGCATCGTGTTCGTGGACGCCCGTCAGCACATTGATGAGCGTGGACTTACCGGCCCCGTTCTGTCCCATCAGGGTGTGTACCTCGCCGGGCATCAGGCGAAAGTCGACATTGAGCAGCGCCTGAACACCCGGGAAAGACTTGGATAAGCCGATCGTTTCGAGAATGGGAGTGTCGGTCATCGGAATACTCAGTATTTCCGGTGCGGCAAGGTTTCGGCGGCGACGTTCATCGGGAAGATGGTTTCTTCGGTCACGATGCGCTTCGGCAGTTGTTTCCCGGCGACGATATCTTTCACCGCCGTCATCAGTTGCGGGCCGAGCAACGGGCTGCACTCGACATCGACATTGAGCTTACCGGCGACCATGGCCTCGAAGCCACCCTTGGTCGCATCGAACGACACCACGGTGATGTCTTTGCCAGGATTCATGCCGGCTTCTTCCATCGCCTGAATCGCGCCCAGCGCCATGTCGTCGTTATGGGCGTAGACCACGTTGATCTGCTTGCCGTACGTCTTCGCAAACGCTTCCATCACCTGCTTGCCGCCCGCGAGCGTAAAGTCACCGCTTTGCGATGCGATCACCTTGAATTTCGGGTCGTTCTTGATCACTTCCAGCAGCCCCGCGCGGCGGTCATTCGCCGGTGCCGATCCCACGGTGCCCTGCAATTCGACGATATTGATCGGGCCCGGCACGTTCTTATAGTGATCTTCGAGCCATTTGCCGCCTCGACGTCCCTCTTCCAGGAAGTCGGAGCCGATCATCGTGACATACAGCGACTGATCCTTTACGTCGATATTACGGTCCGTCAGAATCACCGGGATTTTAGCGGCCTTCGCCTCCAGTAGGATAGGCTCCCAGCCGGATTCCACTACCGGTGAAAACGCGATGACATCGACTTTCTGAGCGATATAAGAGCGGATGGCCTTGATCTGATTTTCTTGCTTTTGCTGCGCATCGGAAAACTTCAGATTGATGCCGGCATCCTTTGCCGATGATTTAATCGAGACGGTATTCGCGGTACGCCACGCGCTTTCGGCCCCCACCTGGGCAAACCCGAGGGTGATCTTCTTATCGTCCGCGTGAGCGTTCATCGTCGCGGAGAGTGCGAAAAGCGAAGCGAACAATGCGCCGAGGACGGTACGTCGTGTGCAAATCATGGCTGTCTCCTAACCAATGTCTTTTTTTGATTTTTTTGCCAATCGCTTTAACGATCGACGATGAGGCCGAGCGTACAGCTCAAACCCCTGACGGGAAGATTAGCGAAGCGATACGGAAGGGTCCAATAACATATTCGGCCGCCGCCATATCAAGCTTGACATAAGGGGAAACACGCGTGCGGGCTTGTCCGATACGCAATGCGACGCGAATCGCGTGTCACTGCATCGAGTAAATACTGAGGCGGCAAGCGCATCCCGAACACCGGTCCGCGTAGGTCCGCGAGGGGACCGGCCATGCCGAGCGCAGGTATCGCCGATATTCTCAAGCGTTATTTGAAAGGGGAACAACGCTGGATAGTACACAGACCGGCACGCCGATCGACCCTTACGACGCATTCATTGCCGGGCAAGCACGCGCGCGGAATGTGGCGCTGATCACCCATAACGTCCTAGAATTTGCCCGAGTGGACGGGTTGACTGTGGAAGCCTGGCAGGCCGCGTCAACGAGGACGCGGCGCGTCGACCGTTGAGATCTGCGCGCCGCGCTGGGCTGTGGACGAGTGGCCCGAGGGCGTTGCTCGTCAATCAGTCATCATTATTTGGGTGCGACGTTCTGCACCTTTTGGAATTGCTTGCGCACCGCCGTCACTTGATCGGCGGTCACCGGCGCCGCCTGATTACCCCACGCGGAACGAACAAAGGTTGTCAGTTGCGCGACTTCCTCATCGCTGTATCGCCAGCCGTATGGCGGCATCGCCAAGCCGCTGGGGGCGCCGGCGGTCGACGGCAGGCGTGACCCATTCAATACGATCGCAATCAGCGAATCGGGATGCGCGGCCAACACCATCGGGTTTCCTGCCAGCGACGGAAACACGCCCGTCGCGCCTTTCCCGTTTTGCCGGTGACACGCGGCGCAGCTATTGATGTAGGTCGTGGCGCCGGGTGACGTTGCCGACCCGCTCATGATCGACTGCAATGTCGCGTCGCTGGCCTGGTAACTGGGGGCACCCGCGGCCGCGCCTGCACTCGACTCGGTTTTGGCGGGCAAGCTCTTCAGATACACCGCAATGGCTTGCAAGTCGCTCTGCGTCAGGTACTGCGTGCTATGCGTCACGACCTCCGTCATCGGCCCCGACACCGCCGAATGATCGTTGCGACCGGTCGCCAACAATGCCACGATATCCGCGCTCGTCCAGGCGCCCAAGCCTGAGCCGATGTCGCCGCGCAGATCGATCGGCGACGAATGCTCAAGCACCGTGCCGGATAGGTATTGCGAGGTCTTGCCCGTCAGATCCAGCTCCTGCATCGCGACCCCACGCGGCGTGTGGCAGGTGCCGCAATGCGCGAGGCCCTGCACCAGATAGGCACCGCGATTCCACTCCGCACTTTCAGAGGCGACCGGCTGGAACGGCTGATCGTCGTGGAACGCACGGTTCCAGAACGCCAGCGGCCAACGGATGCTCAGCGGCCAGATGACGCCATCGGTACGATTCGGCGTGGCAGACGGCGGTACGTCTTTCATCAGGTACGCGTACAGGTCCTTCAGATCGGCGTCGCTGACCTTCGCATAGGCGGTGTAAGGCATCGCCGGGTAAAGCCTGCGCCCATCCTTTGTGACGCCTTCACGCATCACGCGGACAAAGTCCGGGAACGTGTAGTTACCGATACCGTGCTCGCGGTCAGGCGAGATATTCGACGAATAGATCGTCCCGAACGGCAGCTCGAACGCCAAGCCACCGTCGAACGCCTTGCCACCCTGGACCGTATGGCAGGCGATGCAATCGCCCGCTTTCGCCAGATAAGCCCCATGCACCGCGTCGCCCGGCGCTTCGGCCGCTGCCGCGTCCATCTTGACGTCCGGCAGGTGCCAGGTGGATGCCCACGCGCCGACCACCACCACGGC
>CAWUJR010000092.1:0-10319 GCA_963922375.1 uncultured Robbsia sp. | reverse complement strand
CCCCCGGGGCTTCATCAGCGTCCACTTACGATCCGATTGCCGCAGCGATCGCTCGTGCAGATCAGATGCCGCAGCGCGCGGACCACCCGGCGGCGGTCGCGCAACAAAATCAGCAGAGTAATCTCGACGACGACCCGATTGCGCGCATGGCAACACGCGGGTACTGAACGGCTGTCGACCGGAGGTGCCGCGCTCAGGGCGTCAGAACAACAGGCGACCGACCCACCATGCCAGTGCAGCCATCGCCGCAGAAGCGGGGATCGTCAGGATCCAGGCCCAGACGATCCTACCTGCCACGCCCCACCGCACCGCAGACAGCTTCTGCGTCGCGCCGACGCCGACGATCGCGCCGGTGATCGTATGCGTGGTGGACACCGGAATGCCCATCCAGGAGGCCGCGAACAACGTGATCGCCCCGCCCGCTTCGGCGCAGAATCCGCCGACCGGTTTCAGCTTCGTGATCTTCTGCCCCATCGTACGCACCACGCGCCAGCCGCCGAACAACGTGCCCAGGCCGATCGCGAAATAACATCCCGCGATCACCCAGAGCGGCGGCGACGCGGCGGTCGACGATACATAGCCGGTGGCGATCAGCAACATCCAGATCACGCCAATGGTCTTCTGCGCGTCGTTGCCGCCATGCCCAAGGCTGTACAGGCCGGCAGAGAACAGCTGCAACCGGCGAAAACGGCGATCCACGCGCGATGGCGGCGTGCGAAAGAACATCCAGGACACGGCTAACATGAAGCAGGAACCGAGGATGAAGCCCAGCAACGGCGACAAAAAGATGAACGACACCGTTTTCAGCAGCCCGTCGACATTCAGCGAATGCGGTCCCGACTTCGCCAACGCCGCGCCCACCAACCCGCCGATCAACGCATGCGACGAGCTCGATGGAATGCCGAATACCCAGGTGATGATGTTCCAACCGATGGCCCCGACCAACGCACCGAAAATCACATACTGGTCGATGATCGACGGATCGATGGTACCGCGACCGACGGTGGCCGCCACACTCAGATGAAAGATGAAGTAGGCGACCACATTCGCGAGCGCCGCAAATGCGACCGCCTGTTGCGGCTTCAATACGCCGGTGGACACCACCGTCGCGATCGAATTGGCCGCATCGTGAAACCCGTTGAGAAAATCGAAAATCAACGCCACCGCCACCAACGCGACGATGGCCCACACTGCCATATGTATCGATGCCATCAGCGCAGATCCGTTATGCGTTTTCTAGCACGATACCCTCGATGATGTTTGCCACATCCTCGCACTTGTCGGTCACCGCCTCGAGCAATTCGTAGATCGCCTTCAGCTTGATCAGGGTTTTCACATCGTCTTCTTCACGGAACAGCTTCGACATCGCCGCGCGCAGCACACGATCTGCGTCCGACTCGAGTCGATCGATCTCCTGGCAGGCCTGCAAAATCGCTGCGGCATCCTTCATATCGGCCAAACGTGCGACCACGTCCTGCACCCGCTCGCAGCACGATACGCAGATCTTCGCCAACTGGCTCGCTTCCGACGTCAGGCTCTTCACGTCGTACAGCCAGACAGCAGTGGCCACATCCTCGATCAGATCGATGATGTCGTCCATCGTCGTAATCAGCTTATGGATTTCGTCGCGATCGAGCGGCGTGATGAAGGTCTTGTGCAGCATGTCGATCGTTTCGTGCGTCAGCTTGTCCGCTTTCTTTTCGCTGATCTGCACGTTCTGCTTATGAATCTCCGCACGCTCGATGTTGTCGACCAACGCCTCGAGTTCACGGGCGGCCTCCACCATACATTTCGCATGCGCATTGAAGATTTCGAAAAACTTGCCTTCGGTAGGCATGAAACGGCCAAACATAGGACACCCCGCGGACGACCCGATCGCCGGGTCTGCCTGTCACAAAAAAGTCGTATTGTAACCGCGGGTGGCACCGCGCGGTTTTTTCAGTTGTTAATCCGTGTTATTCCGTGTCATTCTGCCGCGAAGAACGCATTGCCGCCGGCAAAGTTGTCGAACTTCGTGTATTGGCCCAGGAACGTCAAGCGAACGGTACCGATCGGTCCATTACGTTGTTTGCCGATGATGAGTTCGGCCGTGCCCTTGTCCTGGCTGTCGGGGTTATACACTTCATCACGGTAGATGAACAGGATCACGTCGGCATCCTGTTCGATGGCCCCGGATTCGCGCAGGTCGGACATGACCGGTCGCTTGTTCGGACGCTGCTCCAGGCTGCGATTGAGCTGCGACAATGCGATCACCGGCACGTTCAGCTCCTTCGCAAGACTCTTCAGCGAGCGCGAAATTTCAGAAATCTCCGTCGCGCGATTTTCACCGGTGCTCGAACCGGACATCAGTTGCAGGTAATCGATCACGATTAACCCCAATTGACCGCACTGGCGCGACAAGCGTCGTGCACGCGCGCGCAACTCCATCGGATTCAAACCGCCCTGCTCGTCGATGAAGATTTGCGAGTCGCCCATCTTCTGCACCGCATGCGTGAGCTTCGGCCAGTCTTCATCGGTCAGCTTGCCGGTCCGCAGCCGATGTGCATCCAGGCGGCCCGTTGAACCGAGCATCCGCATCGCGAGCTGGCTACCCGGCATTTCCATCGAAAAGACCGCGATCGGCAGGCCGTATTCGATCGCCACATACTCGCCGATATTCATCGCCAACGACGTCTTACCCATCGACGGGCGTCCGGCGATGATGATCAGCTCGCCGCCGTGCATGCCGGACGTCATACGGTCCAGATCGACGAAGCCGGTCGGCGTGCCGGTCACATCACTGGCATTGTCCTGGTGGTACAGCGTGTCGATGCGTTCGACCACTTGCGACAGCAGCGGCTTGATTTCCAGAAAGCCCTGCTGCGAGCGCGCGCCCTCTTCGGCGATCGCGAAGATTTTCGATTCGGCCTCGTCCAGCAATTGCCGCACTTCGCGGCCCTGCGGATTGAAGGCCCCCCCGGAAATATCGTCGGCGATGGTCACGAGCTTACGCAGCACGCCCCGGTCGCGGACGATCTCCGCATAGCGACGAATATTCGCCGCGCTCGGCGTATTTTGCGCGAGCGAGTTCAAATACGAGAGACCGCCGACATCGTCCGCTTTGCCGGCCAAGGTTAGTGATTCGAACACGGTAATCACATCAGCCGGACGCGCGGTCGAAATCAAGCGCCCAATATGCTGAAAGATGATCCGATGGTCGTAGCGATAAAAGTCGCCTTCGGAAACGAAGTCGGCAATCCGGTCCCATGCGGCATTGTCGAGCAGCAGCCCACCGAGGACCGATTGTTCGGCCTCGATCGAATGCGGCGGGACTTTCAGGGATTCAATCTGGGGGTCTTTGTTCGGCGCGTTCATGGGAGACGATTATAAGTCCGGCGACAGGCCGCGGTGAGCGAATTGATCCGCTTATCCGCTTTCGCTCGGCGACCGATCAACGATGATCGGGGGCAGCGTCGACACGTTTCGACGCGCTGCAGGCAGAATGAAAAAAGGCAAAGCCCGGAAGTCCGGGCTTTGCCTCGCATATCGTTGCTCGCGGCGCCGCAGGGTCATGCCCGTTGGCGCCAGCGCACAGCCGAGACGACTTTAGACAGTCTCGCCGACCACCGTCACGGTGATGTCGACCACGACGTCCGAATGCAACAGCACTTGCGCAGCGTGCTCGCCGATGATCTTCAGCGGACCGTCCGGCAGACGCACTTGTTGCTTTTCGACGGCGATGCCTTGCTTGTTCAGCTCGGCCGACACGTCGTGGTTCGTCACCGAACCGAACAGACGACCGTCAACACCGGCCTTCTGCGACAACGTGATCGACAAACTGGACAGCTTTTCGCCAGCAGCTTGCGCTGCGGCCAGCTTTTCAGCGGCGACCTTTTCGAGCTCGGCGCGGCGGGCTTCGAATTCCTTGATAGCCGATGCGGTCGCACGACGGGCGACTTTGCGCGGCAACAGGTAGTTGCGTGCATAGCCGTCTTTAACGCGGACGATATCACCCAGGTTGCCCAGGTTCGCAGTCTTTTCCAGCAGAATAACTTCCATTTCTAATTCTCCTTTGGCGCCCGGCGCTTAGCCGCGATGCAGATCGGTGTACGGCAGCAACGCGAGGAAACGCGCGCGTTCGATCGCGGTGCCCAGCTGACGCTGATAACGCGACTTCGTACCCGTCAGACGGGCCGGCGTGATCTTGCCGTTTTCGCCGATAAAATCTTTCAGCGTATCGATGTCTTTGTAGTCGATCTGATCGACGCCTGCTGCGGTGAAACGGCAGAACTTCTTACGCTTGAAGAGCGGATTCTGCTGTTGACGACGCTTTTCGAACTTCTTTCCAGTGGGACGAGCCATGATCTAGTCCTTTCCTATGTCTTGCAATTCGGTGATGTGAAAAACCAGTGTCCGGGCGTTTTGGCGTTTCAGTGCGAGAAACCCCTCGAACCTGACGACCACCCCTAACTCCAGGCGCTGCACGGCATCGGTGAGCGTTCCGGCCACCATCGCCGGCATCGTCATCTCCACCTGTCGCGCACGACCGGCTTCGGTCACACTCGACTGATGCTGCAACAGCACACTCAAAATCGGGATGCCCGCTGGGGTGTAGCGCAGAATCTCTCGCTCCACCACCGCGGCGTCAAGCTGCAGGCGGTTCATCGCCAGCGCCTGCCCGGTCCGCGCGGACGTTATTACGCCGCTTCAGACGCGCTGGCTTCTGCCGGGCGTGCCGATGCGGATTTACGGGCTTCCTCGCGCTGCACTTCCTTCATCATCGGCGACGGAGCCGTTTCAGCCTTCTTCGTCTTGACGATCAAGTGACGCAGCACGGCATCGTTGAACTTGAATGCGTGTTCGAGTTCGTCCAGGGTTTCCTGGCCGCACTCGACATTCAGGCAGACATAGTGCGCCTTGACCAGCTTTTCGATCTGGTACGCCAGTTGACGGCGGCCCCAGTCTTCCACACGGTGGATCTGACCGCCCTGTGCAGTGATCGTGGTCTTGTACCGCTCGATCATCGCGGGCACTTGCTCGCTCTGATCAGGATGTACGATAAAGATAACTTCGTAGTGACGCGACATACGCGCTCCTTTTGGGTTATAGCCACCCGCCCGTCAATAGACGCCGGTGTGGCAAGGGGAACACGCGACTGTACCAGAAATTGGCAAATTCGGCAATCCTCGCTATACGAGACGGGCCAGACGGCCATAAGTGACAGCCCGTACCTGCCGTGGCGTCGCGCTGAATGACCGCCCGTTGTCGACAAACGACCTTTTCGCGCTCCCCCCGCCTGCGGCGCGCAGGACAGGCCGTTTACCCACGCGATTGCCGCTATCGCATCGCCACCTCTTTATATCAGCCGCTTCGTCCCCTTATATAGACAGACGGCGTAGCAGCCAGGCGGACCGAGCGTGCGGGCACGCTCGGAAACTTTCTGGGTTTTAGTGTATCTTGACAACCTAGTCCATTGACGCGCAACGGTCTGCCGCGTATCCGGACGCAACAAGGTTATTTCACCCATGAGCGAAAACATCAAACACATCAGCGACGCATCGTTCGACAGCGACGTGGTCAAGGCCGAAAAGCCGGTACTGCTGGACTTCTGGGCAGAGTGGTGCGGTCCCTGCAAGATGATTGCGCCGATCCTCGACGAAGTCGCGAAGGATTACGGCGATCGCCTGCAGATCGCCAAGCTGAATGTCGATGAAAACCAATCGACGCCGGCCAAGTTCGGCGTGCGCGGCATCCCGACGCTGATCCTGTTCAAGAATGGCGCCGTGGCGGCCCAGAAGGTGGGCGCCCTGTCGAAGTCGCAACTGACCGCCTTCCTCGACAGCAACCTGTAAGTCGAATCCATCGGTCGATCGCTTAGATTTTTCCGATGATTCGGTTGATGTTGCGGTAAAACAGTTGTGCGAGTGCCGGCGTCTGCTACAATGCCTCACTAGACGTAGCAGACGTCGGCCTCAGGCCGGCCCGCGTCCAGAGCGACTCGTCTCGAGCGACCCTGGCGGCATGTTAGAAATAGAAATCCAACGCAGTAAAGTCTCCGAGCGCTCGCTCACCTCTTCCTCAATTCGTAGCAGCCCCTCCCTGGCGGTCATTCTGTATGCATTTATCCGAGCTAAAATCCAAGCACGTCTCCGAACTGATCGAGATGGCCAATGGTCTCGAGATCGAAAACGCGAATCGTCTGCGCAAGCAGGAACTGATGTTCGCGATTCTTAAGAAGAAGGCCAAAACCGGGGAGACGATCTACGGAGACGGCACATTGGAAGTCCTGCCGGACGGCTTCGGTTTCCTGCGCTCGCCGGAAACCTCGTATCTGGCCAGCACCGACGATATCTACATCAGTCCGTCGCAGATCCGCCGCTTCAATCTGCACACCGGCGACACGATCGAAGGCGAAGTGCGCGTGCCGAAGGATGGCGAGCGTTACTTCGCGCTGGTGAAGGTCGACAAAGTCAATATGATGCCGCCAGAGGCCTCGAAACATAAGATCATGTTCGAGAATCTGACGCCGCTGCATCCGAATCGTCCGCTGCGCCTGGAATGCGAAACCACCGACGACAAGTCACGTGGCGCACTGTCCAGCCGCACTGAAAACACCACCTGCCGGGTCATCGACATGATCGCCCCGATCGGTCGCGGCCAGCGCGGTCTGTTGGTCGCGTCGCCAAAGTCCGGCAAAACGGTGATGTTGCAGCACATCGCTCACGCGATCGCGACGAACCATCCGGAAGTGCAGTTGTTCGTGTTGCTGATCGACGAACGGCCGGAAGAAGTGACGGAAATGCAACGCTCGGTCAAGGGCGAAGTGATTGCCTCGACGTTCGACGAACCGGCATCGCGTCATGTGCAAGTGGCCGAGATGGTGATCGAAAAGGCGAAGCGTTTGGTCGAAATGAAGCTCGACGTCGTGATTCTGCTTGACTCGATCACGCGACTGGCGCGCGCATACAACACCGTTGTTCCGGCGTCGGGCAAAGTGCTGACCGGCGGTGTGGATGCGAATGCGTTGCAACGCCCGAAGCGCTTCTTCGGCGCCGCGCGGAACATCGAAGAAGGCGGTTCGCTCACGATCATCGGCACGGCACTGATCGAAACCGGCAGCCGGATGGACGACGTGATCTACGAAGAGTTCAAGGGCACCGGCAATATGGAAGTGCATCTCGAGCGCCGTCTGGCCGAGAAGCGTATCTATCCGGCCATCAATTTGAACAAGTCCGGCACGCGCCGCGAAGATCTGCTGATCGATCCGGAAGTGCTGCACAAGAAGCTGTGGCCGTTGCGTAAGGTCATTTCCGAAATGGACGATATCGTCGCGATGGAAATGTTGCTCGGAAAGATCAAAGAAACGAAGAACAACAGCGACTTCTTCGACATGATGCGTCGTTGATCGGGATTTCTGGCATAATCTGCGGTTTCGTGAAGCATCCGGCGGCGAGCACGACCCTGTCGTCTCGCGTCTGACGCTTCTCCCATCCCGAAGGCAAGTGGCTCGCGGCAATCATGCCGGCGGGCTGGCTACCGCCCGACCTAGGAAGTTGAAATGAAAGCGAATACGCACCCGAATTACCGCGAAGTGGTTTTCCAAGATCTGTCGTCCGACTTCAAGTTCGTGACGCGCTCGACGATCCAGACCCGTGAGACGATCACGCTGGACGGCAAGGAATACCCGCTGGCGAAGATCGAAGTCTCGTCGGAATCGCACCCGTTCTACACCGGTACGCAGAAGATCATGGACACGGGCGGCCGCGTCGAGCGCTTCCGCAACAAGTTCGGCAGCCGCGCAACCGGCCGTGTCGGCACGAAGGAAGCCTGATTGCGCGGGGCACGCGTCTCGTGCCCTCGCGTTGCGCTCCAGGTCGCCGGTTGATCCTGCGACTTGCGGCCAACGCATGCATACCGCCAGTCAAAAAGGGCAGCCCGCGCTGCCCTTTTTCTTTTTGTGATGGGCAGCACAGCACCGTCGGCCACTGGGCCGACGTCACAGCGCGGGCACGCGGCCGACGTTGTGTCCCAAACCACGTCGGCCGCGTGCCCATGCCCACCCTTATCGCCATCGGGCCCGCCGCATCGGGGCACTATGAGTAAATACGTAATACGGCCTCAAGCATGACATCCGGCATCCGATCCGTCGTTCGACTCACCGCCTCCGCGACGCGCCCGTTACCGCGCGCGGCGCTGCTGGCCATTTGCGTGGTGTATGCCGCATTTGGTCTGTTTGGCCGCGACCCCTGGAAGAACGAAGACGCAAGCGGGTTCGGCATGATGTGGACGCTGGCCACCGGCCACCTGCACGACTGGCTGTTCCCGAACCTGTTCGGCAAGGCGATCGCGGTCAATGGCCCCCTCGCCTACTGGCTGGGCGCCGGCGCGATCAAACTGATGCCGATGATCGATCCCGGCAGCGCCGCGCGCGTGGTCACCGCATTGCTATTTTCGCTCTGCTGCGGTTTCGTCTGGTATGGCACCTATCTGCTCGGCCGCCGCAGTGAGGTGCAGCCTTTCAAATACGCGTTTGGCGGCGAACCGTTGCCAGCCGATTACGGTCGCACGATTGCCGACGGCGCGTTGCTGATATTGCTGGCGAATTTCGGTCTCGCCGAGCGCGGTCACGAGACCACGCCGCAGCTCGCGCAGTTCCTCGCCGTGGCGATGATTCTCTACGGTCTGGTGCGCGCGGCCGATAAACCTATTCAGGGCGGTTGCTACTGGGGCCTGGGTTTGGGCTTGCTGACCCTGGCGGCGAGTCCGCAGGTGCCCGTCGTGCTCGCACTCTGCTCGCTCGCAACCGCCGTCACGAGTCGCCACTTCCGCGGCCGCACGATGGTGGTCGTCGGCGTACCGATTGCGCTGATCGTGGCGCTGAGCTGGCCGCTGGCGAGCTGGTTTTACGATGCCGACACCGCGCATCGCTACCTGAGCGCCTGGATCGATAGCAATTACGATTTTTTCGCCGGCCCATTCAACGATGTGCTGTTCTATGCGCTGAAAAATCTGCCGCTCTTCACCTGGCCCGCTTGGCCATTGGCGCTTTGGGCCTGGTGGAGCTGGAAGGGCCTGCGTCGCATGCCGCATGTGTTGGCACCACTGTCGATCGTCGTGCCCCTGCTGGTCATGGTCGTGCTGCAAAGCCACCAAACGAATCGCCTGTTCATCCTGCTGCTGCCGGGTCTGGCGATGTTGGCCGCGTTCGGTTTGCCGACGCTCAAGCGCGGCGCGATCAACGCAATCGACTGGTTCGCGGTGCTCAGCTTCACGGTACTGGGCGGTTTTGTCTGGCTGGTCTGGATCGCTGGTCAGACCGGGCATCCGGTGCAGATCGCACGCAATCTTTCGCGCGCCGTTCCCGGTTTTCATGCGTCGTTCAGCCCGCTGACGTTGATCACCGCATTGGCCGTCACCGGCTGCTGGATGGGACTTGTACGCTGGCGACTGGCGACGCGCCCGCAGGTCTTGTGGCGCGGCGTGGTGCTGTCGAGCGCCGGCACCACGCTGATGTGGGTGCTGTTGATGACGTTGTGGTTACCGGTGATCAACTACAGCCGCACCTATCGCGATGTGGCCACGCAGATCGCCGATCATTTGCCCGAGCATTATCGCTGCATCACGCCGGTCCGCCTGGGCGACGCCCAGTTGGCCTCATTCGGCTATTTCCGCGCGATGCGCTTTGGCTTCGGCGACCAAGATTGCGACGTCCTGTTGCGTCAGGATACGGACGACTTCGGTGCACCGGCCGATATCCACCCGTATAGCTGGAAGCGGGTCTGGGAAGGACGCCGGGCGGCCGATCGGGACGAGCGCTTCCGTCTCTATGTCCGGGTCCTCGATCGCCCGGCGCGCCATACCGCCAAACCGTGATGGATCAGGACGACGCGCGTCAGCGCGCGGGAACGGATACAGAAATGCATGCCGAAGCGCACGCCGAACGGGCGGCCACGGCAACGCGGGACGGTGTTCGGCAAAATGCGACAACGCGCGCAGAAGAAAGACGAGCCACCACCGATATCGGGGTCGATGGCGGCGTGCACGCTTTCTTCGCCGATGTGCGGGCGATCGCGCATCTCGCCTGGCCGGTGCTGATCGGCCAGTTAGCGATCATCGCGTTCGGCGTCATCGACACGGCGATGGTCGGTCGGTTTTCCCCGACAGATCTCGCCGCGCTCGGACTCGGCGCATCGATCTACATCACGATCTATGTTGCGTTGACCGGCATATTGGTCGCCCTGTCGCCGATCGCCGGGAGCCTGTTCGGGGCCGGGCGGATGGAAGCAATCGGCGAGGCCGTGCGGCAATCGGCCTGGCTCGCGCTGGCGCTCAGTGCAGTA
>CAWUJR010000091.1:0-10363 GCA_963922375.1 uncultured Robbsia sp. | reverse complement strand
GCGCCGGGCGCAGGCGAGTGACGGCCTGCTTGCCTGTCCGCTGTCGGGTTTCCCTCGCGCGGGCCGCCTTGATCGCCTGCGCGATCGGTGCGTCGTCGGCTGAGGCTGTTCCGTTATTACCCAACCATTGCGCCGAATTGGCCGGGATGGCCATTCCCGCGTCGTCGATCGCTTTGCCGACCCGTGGCGCGCATGTCGTCAGCGCTGCGATGATTGCGGCCGATGCGGTCAATAATCACAGCGGCGCCTACTGCAAGATCGTCGGCATTATCACCGCCCAGCTCAATTCCACGCCGGATATCCGGTTCGAAGTGAATTTGCCGCAGCACTGGAACGCGCGCGCGTTGCAGATGGGCGGCAGTGGCTATAGTGGGGTATTGGTCACCGGGACCGACTCGACGGCTTTTGCGCCGTCGGCGACGCCGCTGATGATGGGCTATGCGACCTTCGGCTCGGATTCCGGGCATGTGGGCAACGCCGGTCTGGCCAACTTCGCGATGAACGACGAAGCCGTCATCAACTTCGGTTTCGCGCATCTGAAGAAAACGCATGATGTCGCCATGACGCTGATCGCGCTTGGCTATGGTCGGCGGCCCGAAAAGACCTATTTCGCCGGCGGTTCGACGGGGGGCCGCGAAGCCTTCACGGTCATCGAACGATTCCCGAACGATTATGACGGCGTCATCGCCAATGCCCCTGCAATCAATTTTTCCGGCATTCGGTTGATCGGTGTCAAGATCGGCCAAGCCGCGTACGCGATGCCGGGCGGTTTTGTCGATCCCGGGCTGCAGAAAAAAGTGTTCGATACCGTCATGCAGCAATGTGATGCGCTTGACGGGGCAGCGGACGGCATCGTGTCCGATGTGGACGCATGTCGGCGAAAAGAGCCGGAAATCATCGACTCGCTCCGCTGCACCGATGTGCCCGACGATCAGAGCGAGTCGTCGGCCCCTTGGGCCAACGACGACTGCCTGACGGAAGCGCAATTGCACACGCTGGAGGCGATGCGGGACGGGCTGAATCTGCCGTACCATCTGGCGTACGGCATATCGCGCTACTATGGCTACAACGTGTTCCAGGGCGTCGATCTGACCAGCGGGTTGGGAATGGGACACTCGCCGGTGCTGACGTTGCCGCTACGCTTTCAGGCGAACGGCTATCTGTTTGCGCAGGCGGACGGATACATGAAGTATTTCGTCACGCACGACTTGCATTTCGATACGTTGACGTTCGATGTCGACCACCCGGGACGATTGCAGCCACGGCTGGTCGCGTTGTCGGCCACGGTCGGGTCGATGAATCCGGACATGTCGACGTTTATTGCGCATGGCGGAAAGTTGATCGCGATGCATGGTCTGTCCGACGAGGTCACCAGCCCGAATCAGACCATTGCATTCTATAAGACGTTGGTCGCAGAGTATGGTCAGGACCGCGTGGATAGTTTCATGCGACTCTATATGGTGCCCGGATTCCAGCATGGCAACGGTGTGTTTATCCCCGCCTGGGACGAGTTGGGTGCGTTGGATCGGTGGGTCAGCTATGGCGTCGCACCCGAAACGTTGGTTGGCGTGGATATTTCGCGTACGACGTCGGGTCGTACCCGGCCGCTGTGCCGCTATCCCTCGTTCCCGCGTTATATCGGCGACGGCAGCGCCCGTGAAAGTATCAACGACGCGCGCTATTTCCGCTGTGTCGACCGGTAAGCGTGCTGGCGATTTTTGGAAGATGGACCTGAAGACCGATGTTGCGATTCGAAAATCTCATCAAACGCTATAGTGGGAAAGCGGCTTTTCCGCCATTGACGCAACAATTCGATGCAGGCTGCATTGCGTTGCTGGGCGATAACGGCACCGGTAAATCGACGCTGATCAATATGCTGTCCGGTGCGCTCGACGCCGATGGCGGCGATATCTGGATCGATGGGCATTCGCTACGAACCGAATCACAGCAGGCGCGCGCGTCGGTGGCGTACGTACCCGATGACTGCCTGAGCCACCCGCAGATGACGGGTAGAGCGTTGCTGGAGCACGTGGCCGCAGTGCGGGGCCAGCCGGCGATCGACGACGCGGCGCTTGCGCTTGCCACACAGTTGGGGGCGGGCGGTCATCTCGACCACCGCTTCGAACAGATGTCGTTGGGCACGCGCAAAAAGATGTATTTGTCGGCGATGCTGATCGGCTCGCCCGCGGCGATTGTGGCCGATGAACCCAGTAATGGCCTGGACGCGCCGGCGGTGCGGGTCCTGGCCGCGTGTTTCAAGACATTGGCACAGACACACACGGTGTTTTTTTCGACACACGATCCGCGTTTCGCCGCAGCTTGTGGCGCCCGGATGATCGGATTCGACGATTTGCTTGCCGGGATGCCTGCCTGACGGTGCCGCGAATGCCGGTCGACCCTGCCGACGGCGGACACCCATCGTCCCGACCGCCTTCGATCCGGATGGCGGCGTCCGGCCGCCTGGCAGACACTCATTTTGATCGCTCATGGTGAGCGATCGCGAACTGGAAGGAGCCACCTGATGTCCGTTTCCGAAAACAATACCGCGCCGAACTTTGTCGTTCTTGCCGAATTCACCGTACTGCCAGGCAAACGGGATGCGTTCCTGGCATTTGCGCACGAGGATGCCCGCCAATCGCTGGCGAACGAGCCGGGTTGTCTGGTTTTCGACGTGCTGGTAACCGACAGTACGCCGGAAGTGGTTGTATTGCACGAGGTCTATCGCGATGCGGCCGCGTTCGATCATCACAAAACCATGCCGCACTACGCGCCGTTCAAGGAAGGGACCGGCCCGTTGCTCGACGGCGCCCCTTCAGTGCGGTTATTCCGTTCGACACAGCCGGCGACGGTAAGCGGCGTCGGCGCCCGTACCGAATAACGTCCGGGTAAAATGGCGTACGCGTTCTTCGCGCATGCTATTGGAACAGATCAATTGCCTTTCAAGCTTCCCACTACGGCGACCGCGCCGTTTTGCCCGTCCGAAATTCGCGGCACCGTCGAGGTGCCACGTAACGCGTCGATTTTGAAGCGTGTGCTGCAGTTTGCCGGTCCCGGTTTGCTGGTGTCGATTGGTTATATGGACCCGGGAAACTGGGCCACTGATATCGCCGCGGGCTCGCAGTATGGCTATAGCCTGCTTTTTGTCGTTGTCCTGTCGAGCCTGATGGCAATCGTGTTGCAATGCCTATCGATGCGATTGGGGATCGTGACCGGTCAGGACCTTGCGCAGTTATCGCGTGCGCGCTATCGCCCGGCCGTCGCGCGAGGGCAATGGGTATTGGCCGAAATTGCGATCGTCGCCTGCGATCTGGCGGAGGTGTTGGGCGGCGCGCTTGCCTTTCACTTGTTGTTGGGCTGTTCGATCAACATCGGCATCGGTTTGACGGCGCTCGACACCTTCATTGTGTTGGGCCTGAAAGGCAAGAGTTTCAGGCACCTCGAGGCGATCATCCTCGGCTTGATCGCGACGATCAGCATCGGATATATCGTCCAGCTTTTCTGGGTGCATCCGCATTGGCCGGACGTCGCCGCCGGCCTGATGCCGTCTTGGCACACGTTGAGTCAGCGCGATCCGCTCTATTTGGCGATCGGTATCCTGGGCGCGACCGTGATGCCGCATAACCTGTATCTGCATTCATCGATCGTTCAGACGCGCGTCGTCGGCAACCAGCCCGGCGATAAAGCGTCGGCGATCCGGATGTTGCGCGTCGACACGATCGTCGCGCTGGTGTTGGCGATGTTGATCAATGCCGCCATCTTGATCTTGGCTGGCGCGGCGTTCTACGTGAATGGCCACCGCGGTATCACGGAGATCCAGGACGCGTACCAACTGCTCGCCCCGATTGTCGGAACCGGTTTTGCGGCCACCTTATTCGCGATCACGCTGCTGGCGTCGGGACAAAGTTCGACGTTCACCGGCACTGTGGCCGGTCAAGTGGTGATGGAGGGGTTCCTACGGATGAAGATTCCGTGCTGGCAGCGCCGATTGATCACGCGAGGACTGGCGTTGATCCCGGCGTTTGCCGGTGTCGCGGTGGCGGGGGAGAGCGCGATCGGCAAACTGCTCGTATTGAGTCAGGTGGTCCTGAGTCTGCAGTTGCCTTTCGCGCTGTATCCGTTGATCCGCATGACCGACGACCGCAAACTGATGGGCGAATTCGCGAACCGATTCGTCACACGCTGGCTGTCATGGCTGCTCTTTGTGGTCATCACCGCAGCGAATCTCTGGCTCGTCGCGCAGACGTTCAACTGGGTCTGATCACATAGACCGCGCAGAGAGCACCGGTTGCACCGCTTAAACGCCCGATGAATATTGGGTGATCCAGCGCAACGCCTGGAGCGACAATCGCCCCGCATCTCTGCGCTCCAGACCGTCGATATTTGCGCAGGCGGCCTCGATCCGATCGGCATTGCCGCTCTCGCACGCTTCCGCGCATGCGAGCAGCGCTCCCAGCTTGCCCGTATGCGCCCGAATGGCGCCAGCGATCACGGTCGGTATCCGTGCTTCGGTCAGCACATCGATGCCAGTCGAACCGAACATCGCTTCGGCCATCGAGAACACCCCGGTCATAAATGCCTGATCGGCAAAGTCGTCATTCCCTGGGTAGACGAAGTCGGCCGTCAATTCCATAAATCGCGCGCGCGTGCCGATCAACTGGATCAGGGGGTCGGTGCGAATCGGGTTGTCTTCGCTGCTTGCATACAGCAGCAACTGTGTCCAACGCGAAATTTGGCGCGTGCCGACCGCTAGCGTCGCTTCGCGCAACGAGGTAACGGGACGGGCCAAGCTGTGCGCGCCGCTGTTGGCAAAGCGCAGCAGTTGTACGATCAGCTTCGGGATACGCTTCAGTTCCGATTCGATCTGACGCACGCCCGGTTCCCGGCTCAGCAGCCCGAGCAAACTCAGCAACGGACCGCGATCGGTGATCAGGCGGCGGGACGACAGCACTTCCGGCCGTGCAAAGTAATATCCCTGGAACAGATCGAAGCCGAGGTTACGGGCAAGTTGATACGTCTCCGACGTCTCGACTTTTTCGGCCAATGCGGTACAGCCGGCTTTCTTCACCATCGCCAGAACCTTCGGCAATTCTTCCAACGTGCATTTACCGAAGTCGATCTTCGCAATATCGACTTGTTTGAGATTGTCCAGCGCTTCCCGGCTGTTCAGCGCGACGTCGTCGAATGCGAGTTTGAAACCCAGTGCACGCAATTCGCGACACCGGCGGAACAGGTCCTCGTCGAGCTCGACGGACTCCAGGATCTCCAGGACGAATAGCTTCGGCGGCAATACCGACAGCACGTCGCTAAACAGGATTTCGCGGTTGACATTGATATAGCCGATATCGGCACCCAGGATCGAGCTCATACCGAACTCGCCCAGCATGGTCGCGATCACGTGAGAGGTGGCCTGCGTATCGTCGGCGACGATGGCCGCATTCAGGCTACTGCTCCGGTAAAGGAGCTCATAACCGACCAGGTAACCTTTACGGTCGATAATCGGCTGTCGGCCAAGGTAGACGTTCGCCGCTTCGCCGGCCGGAGCCGGGTCGATGTTCGCCATATGGGATTCTCGCATGCGATTCTTTTTTCTGCGGCCAGGAACGCTTGCGGTTCTTTCGCCCTACTTCAGTCATTACGATTGCTACACGGATTTCAAACTTCTCGGATTATCGCCGCAGACGCCTTCGGCAGGGGACTATAACCGAATAATTTCCACACAATACCTGATCGGACGCGACTACGCTTACCAAAATAAAGCAAGGGGTCACTATCAAGCGATTGAACGAAATCGGTCGAACGCCGATCCTTGCCGCGACAAGCCACCGCAATTCAAATCGAACGCCGGTATGACGTTAAAAGTAGGGGAATTAATCAGACCAAAAGCGAGTTTGTGGCGAAAAAGCAGCATCAGAACACGGCGAAAATTCGATTATGTCGGGTGTATTTACCGCTTGCGAAAAATGGCCGAAAAAATTTCTGAAAAAAGGCCTCAAGTTTTTGCGAAGGTTGCCGACAGGGATTGATGCACCAACCCAGGGCGCGCGGGGGACTTGGCTGTAACAAGTCAGATTTGTAGGAATTATTCTGACAAGCGGGGGGTAAAGTCCTTATCCCGAATCGTCATGTTGTTCCGATATGCGCGCCTTTGCGGCTTCGAGACAATGACACCAAGGTCAGTGAGAAACACAGGCCCGACAATCAACAACTTGATCAGCCCACTTGGGGGGCACGTCCATGAGTATCGGCAACACCACACTCGATGAGTTGAGGGAAGTCAATCTTTCCTACCTGATGTTGTGCCAACGCCTGTTGCGTGACGACCGGGCGATGGGCATGTTCCGCCTTGGCGTGTCCGAACAGGTTGCCGATGTCCTCGTCAACCTGACGCTGGCTCAAACGGTCCGTCTGGCGTCGTCCAACCAACTGCTTTGCCGCTTCCGTTTCGACGATCACGCGATCCTGTCGACCCTGACGCATGTATCTAAGAGTGTCGAGTCCGCATCAGCGCACGCCGCTATTCTGCTCGCAGGTCAGCCTGCCGAACAGCTCGGTTAACAATCTTTTACATTTAAAACGTCATGGCCAGTCGCAGCGTTGTCCTCGAAGCGCGGGAAATCACGTTGGCAATCGAGCTGATCGAGCTCGGTGCGCGGTTGCAGGTGCTGGAAGCGGAAGTGGGCCTGAGCCGGGAGCGGTTGATCAAGTTGTACAAGGAAGTGCGGGGTGTGTCGCCCCCGAAGGGCATGCTGCCGTTCTCGACGGACTGGTTCATGACCTGGCAGCCGAATATCCACTCTTCGCTGTTCTACAATACGTACCGCTTCATGGTGGACAACGCAAAGTGCTCGCCGATCCAGGCGACCATCCGCGCGTATCGCTTGTATGTCGAGCATGTTGAGTTGCAAGGTGGCGAAGCGGTATTGGGCCTGACGCGTGCATGGACGTTGTTGCGTTTCTTCGATAGTGGGATGTTGCAATCGGCACCGTGCAGCCGCTGCAGCGGATACTTCGTCACCCATGCGCACGATCCGAAGAATGGCATGGTCTGCGGCCTGTGCCAGCCACCGTCGCGTGCCGGCAAGACGCGTGCGCTCAGCGCATCGAAGGCAGCGGAGCGCTAAGCGGCGGAAGCGATCGACCGCGCAGCAGAGCTCAGCCGTGAGATCGCGCTGGAACCGGCTTTCGATGTGAGCTTGCACGAAGAGGCGCTGATGGATGCCAATGCCAACTCGGAAGCGGCGATCGAGGCCGAAGTGGAGGCCGAGTTGACGGCCGAACTGGCAATCTCGACGATGTTCGATCCGGCGCTCGATCTGGCGCGCCGACCCAGTGCCAACGTCTTTGCCCCGTTGGTCTGATCTCCTCCTGCGGCGCCCCATCGGGCGCCGTTCTTCCTTATTCGTTAAGCATTCGAATATTTCCTGCCGCAACCCTTCAGAAATCCGCGTGGGACCCGTTATACCGGATGAATGGAATGGATGACGCGCGGGGCGGTATTCGCCATTACTGATTCGGAGTAACGCGTGCTGGTTTTTGTTGGCTATCTCGTGACGCTGGTTTCCGTGTTCGGCGGCTATGTTCTGGTCGGTGGTCACCTTGCGGCGTTGCTGCAGCCGATCGAGTTTCTGATGATCGCGGGCGCGGGTCTGGGCGCCTTCCTCGTCGGCAACAACACCAAGTCGATCCGTGCAACGGCGAAGGCGCTACCCGCATTGCTGCGCCGTACGCACTACGACAAGGCGTTGTACATGGACCTGATGTCGACCATGTACTTGTTGCTGGCAAAAGGGCGCCGCGATGGTTTGATGCGACTCGAGTCCGATATCGAGGATCCGGCCCGCAGCGATCTGTTCAATGCGTATCCGCGGATTTTGCAGAATCCGATGATTCTCGACTTCCTCGTCGACTATTTTCGGTTGATGGTGAGTGGCAGCATGAACGCGTTCGAACTCGAGAATCTGATGGACGAGGAAATCGAAACGCATCATGTCGAAGGCGAGGTGCCGGCGCAGTGTCTGCACAAGGTGGCCGATGCGCTGCCGGCGTTCGGGATCGTTGCTGCAGTGATGGGTGTGGTGCATACGATGGCATCGGCGAATCTGCCGCCCGCTCAGTTGGGTGTGTTGTTGGCGCAGGCGCTGGTTGGAACGTTTTTGGGGATTTTGCTCGCATATGGTTTCGTCGCACCGCTGTCCTCGCTGGTCGAACAACGGGTGGACGAATCGACGAAGGTGTTGCAGTGCATCAAGGTGGCGATCCTGGCGAATTTGAACGGCTATGCGCCGTCGGTCGCCGTGGAATTCAGTCGCAAGGTGCTGTTTAGCAGTGAGCGACCGACGTTTGCCGAGTTGGAAGCGCACATCAAAGTCGTCAAAGGGCAGTGAGGCGCATGCACCCTAAACAGGAGCGGCCGATCGTCATCAAGCGCGGCGGACCGGTGCGCGAGAAGTCGCACGGCGGTGCATGGAAGCTAGCGTATGCCGACTTCATGACGGCGATGATGGCGTTCTTTTTGTTGATGTGGTTGCTGGGTTCGGTCAACGGTTCGAAGCTGGACGGCATCGCCAACTACTTCAAGCAACCGCTGAAAGTGTCGTTGCTGGGTGGATCGAAGAGCAGTGAGAGCAGCAGTATCTTGCAGGGTGGCGGGACGGACATCACGCGCAAGGCGGGCGAGCAGAAGCGGGTAGCGGGCGAGAAGTCACGGGTGGACCAGACGTCGAATGCCGCGTCGGGGCAACCGGTCATCGCCCCCGCAGCCGTGAATCAGCCGGTGGATCATGCGAGTGCGGACGGGGCGAGTAGCAGCGACAAGCAGGACGACCAGAACCTGCAGAGCCTGGAGTCACGAATAGAGGAAGCGCTGGCGAACAACAAGGCGTTGAATCCGTTCCGTAATCAGATTCTGCTGGACGTCACGCAGTATGGATTGCGTATCCAGATCGTGGATTCGCAGAATCGACCGATGTTCGCGACGGCCAGCGCAGAGGTCGAGCCGTACATGCGGGCGATCCTGCGGGAGTTGGGGCCGGTATTGAATAGTGTGTCGAATCGGGTGGTGCTCGAAGGCCATACCGATGCCGTCAGTTACGCGGGCGGTGAGAAGGGGTATAGCAATTGGGAGTTGTCGACGGATCGGGCGAATTCGTCGCGACGGGAACTGGTAGCGGGCGGCATGGACGATGCGAAAGTGCTGCGCGTGATCGGTCTGGCGGCGACCAACCCGTTCAATGCGGAAAATGCGTACGATCCGCGCAATCGGCGGATCAGTGTGATGGTGCTGAACCATCGCACCGAAGCGCAGCTCGAGGCGGATCATGCACGGCCGGCGTCGTTGGACAGCGCGACATCGCCGAAACAGATTTTGAATGCAGAGTAAAACAGGAAAGGATGGCAGGAAGCTGCCACCTGGATGTGACAACCATGAACAGTGAAGAGAGAGCGATGAACCCGAGCGTGCTTGCTGTCGACGATTCGGTCGCGATGCGACACATCCTTGAGGCGACGCTGACGTCCGCGGGCTATCAGGCGACGCTGGCGACCGACGGTCGCGATGCGCTGCAGAAAGCCGTGGCGGCAGCGCCGGATGGCGGGTTCGATTTGATTCTGACCGACCACAACATGCCCGGCTTGACGGGGCTGGAGTTGATCAGTGCGTTGCGCGAATTGTCGCCTTACGTTCATACGCCCATTTTGATGTTGACGACCGAAGACAGCGATGACTTCAAGGAAGCGGCGCGCAGTGCCGGCGCAAGCGGGTGGTTGTTGAAGCCGCTCGACCCGCAGGTGCTCCAGGATGTGCTGGCAAGTGTCAGGGCCGCGATGCCGTCTTAGTCGGTGACGTACGCAGACGCTTGCAGGCCCGAATGGCGTGCAGTACCAGGGGTCGGACGTGATGTCCTGACCGAAACCAGAATCTACTAGCGGGACGCCCAACGGTATGTCGCTCGATATCACCCAGTTTTACGAGACCTTCTTCGACGAAGCCGACGAGCTGCTCGCCGAGATGGAGCGCTTGCTGCTCGAACTCAATGTGCAGCACCCGGATTCCGAACAGCTCAACGCGATCTTCCGGGCCGCTCACTCCATCAAGGGCGGCGCGGCGACCTTCGGCTTCAGTGTGCTGACAGATACGACGCATGTGCTCGAATCTGTGCTCGACAAGGCGCGCACCGGCGAATTGCCGTTGCGTACGGACATGATTGATGTCTTCCTCGAAGCGAAGGACGTGCTCGAACAACAGTTGCGCGGCTATCGCGAATCGGCCGGATCCGTCGAGCCGGATCGTGCGCTGGGGATGGCATTGGCGGACAAGCTGAAAGCCGTCAGCCAGCCGCCATCCGCCGCCGCCGACGTGCCCGTC
>CAWUJR010000090.1:0-10445 GCA_963922375.1 uncultured Robbsia sp. | reverse complement strand
TCGGGACGCAAGGCGAGCCGTGTCGCGCTGGGGGCGGATGCTGCAGACGCGGTGGACGCGACGGACGCGGAAAGGCTCATAGCAGGGCTCACACGGACAAGTCGACCGCCGCCCGGCTCACGCACAGGCGCGTCACGTCGATGCGGTGCACCAACGCTTTGCAGCGGACATGCAGCATCCTTGTCCTGTGCCCAGGGCCAAACGGTTCAATCCGCTATTAGAACAATTCGGTGCACTCTCGCCTACTTCCGATTTGTCGATTGCTTATACGATGGCGAGATTTGCCGTTTCCTTTGCCGGGGCTTGCAGCTTGAGCAAGGATCAGGCATTCGAACGCAGTTTGTACAAATCATTGTGTCCGCCAGTCAAATCGCAGCACGATTGACACCATGCCGAAGTCGCCGTGAATATTCAGTACCATCGGGCATCGCGCCGAGTGGCCATCACTTTGCGCAAACCCATGAAAGCTTGTATCGATTTCTTGGTTTGCTCGGCACGCATTGTCCTTTATGGTTCCTCCGTTAGACCTGCCTTCTGCTGATGGGGACGATCCGGGCGTACGACCAGGCAAGCAGGCGCTCGCGCTTGCGCGATCGCCCTGAACGTGTTGCAGTCGATAAGCCGCGCGGTGAGACGTCGATTCCCTTTCGGAAGGTAACGGTTTTCTCTCAACGTGTGTTTATGCCAAATTCCACTTTCCCAACATCGAACCTGATTGCGCTGCCAGAAGACGCCCAGGATACGCTGTCGATCCGCGCGAAGGCGCTTGTGTTCGCCGACCCCGCATCGCTCGACTTACTGCGTTTGATCGAACAGGTCGGGCCAAGCGATGCGACGGTGCTGATTCTCGGCGAGACCGGCACCGGCAAAGAACTGGTGGCGCGTCATCTGCATCGCGTCAGTGGTCGCAAAGGTGCGTTCATCGCCGTCAACTGCGGTGCGATCAACGAGCAATTAGCAGAAAGCGAATTATTCGGGCACGAAGCGGGTGCCTTCACCGATGCACGCGGCAGGCGTAACGGCCATTTCGAGGAGGCGGATGGCGGGACGCTGTTTCTCGACGAAATCGGCGATCTGCCACTCGCGCTCCAAATCAAGCTGCTACGCGTACTGCAAGAAGGAGAAGTGACCCGGGTAGGGGCGAGTCGTTGCCGACGGGTCGATGTCCGCGTTGTCGCCGCAACGAACGTCGACCTGGAACAAGCAGTGCGCGCAGGTAATTTCCGGCTCGACTTGCTGTATCGCATCAATCTCGCCCGGTTGCGCCTGCCGCCACTACGCGAACGGCCGCTGGATATCCTATTGCTCGCCGAACATTTTCGGGATTTGCAATGCCGCCGGATGAAACGCTCCCCGCCGATGATCTCGGAGGGCGCGGCAACCGCGTTGCGGGACTACCCGTGGCCTGGCAATATCCGGGAGCTGGAGAACGTGATGCATCTGGCGTTGCTTGTATCAGAGGGCAATGTGATTCGCCGCGAACATCTACGGTTTTCCGAGGGCCTACTCGATTACGCGGTGTCGTCGGCCCGCGCGACGGAGACGGTCAGCCTCCCGCAAGACGAGATACGGCGCGGGGTGAAGCGTCTGTTCCGGGTTCCGGGCGACAACCTGTTGCGCGATATCGAAGAGCTCGTGGTATGCGAGGCGTTCCAGCATTGCCGTTACAGTCAGGTGCGCACCGCGAGCCTGCTTGGCGTGACGCGCAACACCATGCGAACCTTGCTGCTGCGCTACGGCTTATTGATTGATCATCGCAATGAAACGATCGACGCAACTTGACCAGCGCTCCGAAACGCCGCGTTTCCGCGTGCCGCATTCAGTTTTCGCGAACGCCGCAACATTTTGCATCCGCCCGTCTCGCCTCTGCCTGATTCGCGCAAAACGACCCTGCCCGCGCACCAGACGCCGTGAACACGCTGCTGCTCGATGCACTGCGATCTCCGCCACTGCACCCATCGGCTTCTGAATAATCGGCATATCGATCTTCCAAACAGATATTGGCATTGCAGGGTTCTCACTCCCTATACTTAGCACTCCACGTTCAAGAGTGCTAATGCGCTATCCGGCCACTTCATCGCACGACGAACGATTGTCCAATCTCTTTACGGAATTCATGCCATGAGCCTGCGCCCGTTGCACGACCGCGTCATCATCAAACGCGTAGATCAGGAAACCAAGACCGCATCCGGTCTTGTCATCCCGGAAAGCGCCGCGGAAAAACCCGATCAAGGCGAAGTGCTCGCGGTCGGTCCAGGAAAACGCGACAACGACGGTCGACGCATCGAGCCTGATCTGCAAGTCGGCCAACGCGTACTGTTCGGCAAATATGCGGGCCAGGCCGTCAAAGTAGACGGGAAAGAACTGCTGGTCCTTCGGGAAGAAGACGTCATCGCAGTCGTCGAACAGTAATGGCATCCGGCAACCACATACGCGAAATGGAGTAAGACATCATGGCTGCAAAAGAAGTTGTATTCGGCGACCTTGCTCGCTCGAAATTGGTAGAGGGTGTCAATCTGCTAGCCAACGCTGTCAAGGTGACGTTGGGCCCGAAAGGACGCAACGTCGTGCTGGAGCGTAGCTTCGGCTCACCTGTGGTGACAAAGGACGGTGTCTCCGTTGCCAAGGAAATCGAACTGGAGGACAAACAACAGAATCTTGGCGCGCGGCTGGTAAAAGAAGTGGCGTCGAAGACGAGCGATGCGGCGGGAGACGGTACTACGACCGCCACCGTGCTCGCGCAGGCTATCGTTAGAGAAGGCCAAAAATTCGTCGTTGCCGGATTGAATCCGCTCGATTTGAAGCGTGGAATCGACAAGGCCGTCACGGCGGCAGTCGAGGAACTGAAGAAAATCAGCAAGCCGACAACCACGAGCAAGGAAATCGCGCAAGTCGCGACCATATCCGCCAACGGCGAGGAATCGATCGGCCAACGGATTGCCGAAGCGATCGATCGTGTGGGTAAGGAGGGCGTCATTACCGTCGAAGACGGCAAGTCGCTCGAAGACGAGTTGGACGTTGTCGAAGGGATGCAGTTCGATCGCGGCTTCCTCTCCCCCTACTTTGTCAGCAACCCGGAAAAACAGCTGGCACTGCTGGACGATCCGTTTGTCCTGCTGCACGACAAGAAAATCTCGAATATTCGGGACCTGCTGCCCATTCTCGAACAGGTCGCAAAAGCAGGTCGCCCGCTATTGATCATCGCCGAAGATATCGAGGGCGAGGCATTGGCGACATTGGTCGTCAACAGCATTCGCGGCATCTTGAAGACTGTCGCTGTCAAAGCACCGGGATTCGGCGATCGTCGTAAAGCGCTGCTCGAGGACATCGCGATCCTGACCGGCGGGCAGGTCATTGCGGAGGAAACAGGATTGACGCTCGAAAAGGCCACGCTCGAGCATCTGGGACATGCAAAGCGGATCGAAGTGGGCAAAGAGAACACGATCGTCATCGATGGCGCGGGCGAAACAAAGAACATCGAGGCGCGAGTGAAGCAGATCCGCGCTCAAATTGCCGAATCCACCTCGGACTACGACCGCGAGAAGCTGCAAGAGCGGGTGGCCAAGCTGGCGGGTGGCGTGGCCGTGATCAAGGTCGGCGGCGCGACCGAAATCGAAGTCAAGGAGAAGAAAGACCGCGTCGACGACGCATTACACGCTACGCGGGCCGCGATCGAGGAAGGGATCGTACCGGGCGGCGGTGTCGCGTTGATCCGGGTCAAGCAAGCGATTGCCCTTCTGAAAGGCAACAACGCGGAACAGGATGCGGGCATCAAGATCGTCTTGCGCGCATTGGAAGAGCCGTTGCGCCAGATTGTGACGAACGCCGGCGAAGAAGCCAGCGTCGTGGTATCGAAGGTGGCGGCCGGTACCGGCAATTTCGGCTATAACGCGGCAACCGGCGAATATGGCGATCTGGTCGAAAACGGTGTGCTGGATCCGACGAAAGTCACGCGCACCGCGTTGCAGAACGCGGCATCGATTGCAGGCCTGGTGCTGACGACGGACGCGACGATCTACGAGGCCGCCAAAGACGCGCCGACCACGACCGGCGCAGGCGCTCCCGCTGGCTTCGACGGCGGATTCTAAGCGCGTCGCGCTTCCAAGCGCTTCGCGTCAGTGCGCCGAGCCCACGCATGCCCACAAGGCTCGGCGTTCAATGCACAAGGCGCCTCACGCGAGGCGCCTCGATCAGCGCATTACCCTGCCCAACGAGTACCGCGCAACGTCAACGACTTCGGTATCAATTTAACCTGATAGAACGCATCGGCGATCTGTTGTTGGTACGCCAGCGTCGCATCGGAAATCGGGGTCACGCCGAAACTCGTACGTTGCACGGAAAGCTGCACCGTAGCGAGATCAAGTCCGGTCTGCGCGGCCAAAATCGACGATACTTCGCTTTGATGCGCTCGCCCCCATGCGTCGGAACTCGCCAATTCATCGATCAGCGCATGCAATAGGTCTGCATGCGCTGTCGCATATGAACGCGCGGCAACGAAGAATTCAAGATTATCGACCAGTCCGGTACCATCCACTAGTACCCGCGCGTTCGCTTGATGCTGGACGGCCGCCAGAAACGGATCCCAGATGACCCATGCATCGATGCTGCCCTGCGTGAAGGCGGCGCGACCGTCCGATGGCGTCAGATAGATAGGTTGAATATCGCTGTATTTGAGACCAGCTTTCTCTAACGCCCGCAGCAGCAGAAAGTGAACGTTGGATCCCTTGTTCAACGCCACCTTGCGCCCTTTCAGTTGCGACACGTGCTGAAGTGGCGAGTCATGCGGCACGACAATGGCTTCGCCTGCCGGTGCAGCAGGCTCATTCGCGACGTAGACAAAATCGACACCGGCGGCTTGCGCAAACACAGGTGGGGTTTCGCCAACGCTGCCGATATCGACCGCTCCCGCATTCAGGCCCTCCATCAACTGCGGACCCGCCGGAAACTCAAGCCATTCGACGGTAGCGCCCAACGAACCCAAGCGCTTTTCCAATGTGCCACGGCCTTTCAGCAGAATCAGATTGCCGTATTTTTGATAACCAATGCGCAGCTTACGCGTCGCGCTCTGCGCGCGAGCGGACTGCCAAGGTGCCAACGACGCAGCGCTGCCGATCAGGCTTAACGCTGCGCCTTGCCCCAATGTCTTCAGCAAAGCACGGCGGCGCTGATCCGGCTGCGCAAGGGCATCGGCCAGAGCAGATTCGGCAAGCTGTCCGGAATTCGATTGTGGTGCTTTTGATGTCATGTCCCGCCGTCAGATCGAAAGAGAATCGTGGACCGCAGCCATCCGTCGGGGCATCGCGATCGACCTTCCCAGAGCGGCAACTGCGGCTGTATGTGGTTATATTAAAGACTCTTGCCCTGCCATGGGGTCAAGCGACGCTGCAACGCGCGCAGACCTAATTCCAGCGCTACCGCCACCACCGCAATGACGATGATGCCGGCGATCACCACATCGGTTGCCAGGTACTGTGCGGCCGATTGGATCATGAAACCCAACCCTCTCGTTGCGGCGACCAATTCCGCCGCGACGAGCGTGGACCAGCCGACGCCCAGGCCAATACGAATACCCGCCAGCACTTCGGGCAACGCATGCGGCACGATCACATGCACAATCAATTGACGACGGTTGGCGCCAAGCGATTCCGCCGCCCGGATCTTGGCAGGATCGACGTTGCGAACCCCCTGGGCGGTCGCAATGACAATGGGTGCAAAGATCGCCAGATAGATCAACAAGATCTTCGCGAGTTCGCCAATGCCGAACCAGATGACGATGAGCGGTAAATACGCCAACGGCGGGATCGGACGATAGAACTCGATCACCGGATCCAGAATCCCCTGTGCGATACGGCTACGACCGATCGCAAGCCCGGTGGGCAACGCGAACACCACCGCCACGACCAACGCGATCGCGATGCGGCTAAGACTCGCATAAAGGTGTTGCCACAGCGTGGCGTCCATGTATCCAACTGATGCAATGCGCCAGAGTCGCACCGCGACCGCCGCGGGTGACGGCAGGAACAACGCGGGAACGACGCCAAAACCACTGACCGCGGCCCAAATTGAGATCAGCGCGAGGCAACTGAGTACGCTGATCGTGGATGTTCGCAATGGCTTGAGTCCGGACGAGCGTGTTTTCTTACGGCGATGCACGTCTTCCACCGCGCAAGCGGAGGTGACTGACCGAGTCTGAAGCGATCGTATTGCTGCGGATTCAGAATCGAATCCCGACGAATTCACATTCTCGCTACCGGCAATGCGATCATCGGTAAGGCTTGAGGTGACTTGCGGCATGATGCGTCCTTATTCCATCTTTGCGCGAACGAGGGTGCCGGGTTCAGGCAATGGAGCGACTCTGTTCAGAGAACACCTGACCCAGAACATGCTCTCTGGTCTCGATGAAACCCGGATCCGATTTGATGGATCTCGCGGACTCGCCCCATGCGTAGCGACGGGAAAAATCCAGGGAAAGCCGCTCGACGACCCGGCCCGGATGCGCCGCCAGCAGCACCAAATCCGTCGCGAGGAACACGGCCTCTTCGATGTCGTGCGTGATTAACATCACGGGATTGCGGTTATCGCGCCAGATGGTCAGCAACAGTTCCTGCATCTGTTCTCGCGTGAAAGCATCCAGCGCGCCAAAAGGCTCGTCCAGCAAGAGCAACGCCGGTTTTGACGCCAATGCACGCGCCAGACCCACGCGCTGCTTTTGGCCGCCCGACAGCGCCCAAATAGCGCGACGCTCGAAGCCGGCCAACCCGACTTTTTTCAATAACGCGCTGGCCCGGTGCTCGCGCTCCTGCTTGCCGACGCCAGCGAGTTGCAAGCTGAATGCGACGTTGGTAATCACGTCCTGCCACGGCAGTAACGCATTATTTTGAAACACCACACTGCGATCGGCGCCAGGACCGGTGATCAACTGACCATCCAGAACGATCCGGCCGGTGCTGGGCGTCGCAAAGCCCGCAATGAGGTTCAAAAGCGTGGTCTTGCCGCTCCCGGATGGGCCGAGCACCACCATGAGCTCGCCATCGGACAAGCCGAGCGAGATGTCTTTCAAGATCGGCGGAGCGCCCTTGTCGTAATGGGCACTTACGCCCTCCAATGTCAGATGAGCCATATTCTTCCTCGAACGCCGCCGCTTGATGTAAAAAGGCATTCCGCCCGTCGGCCGGGCGGTGAGGACATCACGCGGTCAGGGCAAGTAGCTCGCACTGACGTAAGCCGAATAATCCGGCAGCACGTCGTCAATTTTGTGTTGCTGCTTCAGAAAAGCAGCGGTATCGGTCAACGCCTTTACCGTCTGCGGGCCGAGCGCCGAGCGCTGCGCGTTCGCCAATGGGAAAACATTGCCCTGCAGCAGCGCCGGAATGTCTTCAGGACGCGCACCGGTCACGTTCGCCACGGCGTTGATATTTTGCGCATTCGCGAGCCACGCTCTTGGATCTTTCGCGTAATCCGCATACGCTTGCAACGTCACCGCGACGAACTGCTTGACGATGTCCGGATGCTGATCCGCAAAGTCTTTGCGTACCACCCAATTATCGAAGGTTGGCGAGCCGAACTTGCCGACTTCGCCAGAATCGATCAGCACCTTGCCGCTTTGTTTGGCGACGCCCAATGCCGGATCCCACACATAGGTCGCATCAATGTCGCCCCGCCGCCACGCAGCGCTGATCGCGGGTGGAGACAGGTTCAAGATCGTGACGCGGCTGGGATCAATATGCCAGTGATTCAGTGATGCGAGCAGCGAATAGTGACTGGTCGACACGAACGGTGTCGCCACTTTCTTGCCGATCAGATCGGACGGCTTCGCGATGCCGGATCCATTACGGACGACGAGTGCTTCGCTATTGACCAATTGAGCCGCGATCAATACGGTTTCAATTCCTACCTTGCGACTGTCGGCAGCAGCCGTCGGGCTCGATCCGAGATAACCGAACTGGACGCTTCCCGATGCCAGTGCGGCAACCACCGACGCACCGTCGTCGAATTTCCGCCAATCGATCGTACTGTGCGTCGCTTTCTCATAAGCGTGGTCCGCTTGCGCGACTACCGCCGGCGATACCGATGTTTGGTACGCAACGGTAAAATCCGCCGCCTGTGCGCTGGATACCGTCGCCATCGTGGCGATGGCGGCGGCAACGATGGAAGACAGAAAACCGGTCACCACTTTTGTTTCGGGGCTGCGAGCCGACGTGAGGCGCATAACAAGTCCTTTTTTCTAATCGGTCGCTCACTAGATCAGCCATTGTCTTTGTTCAGGACATTATTTCGAGACTGAAATAGGCGACGTCGACAGCGTAAAGGACGCCGGGCCAGGACCGAACCAACGGATACTGCGAAACTTATTCCTTCCCCGCGAGTGCTGTGACCAGTTCCTCCGCAAGCGGCCAGGGACCGAAGCCGGCTGCCGTATTGATATGCCCGGCAGCACCGATGCTCCGTATCTCGGCACCCCATGGTCCTGCCAGGTGATCGTAGTGTTCCGCCGGCATCCATGGATCGTTATCGCTTCCCACTAGAATGGCGCGATGGCCCAGCGAAAAATTGAATCTGCTGAAATCCATGCCGAAGCGTGCGGGGCTGGCCGGCGCCACCAATAAGACACCGCGTATGTCGGCGCGCAATGATGACGCCATCGATCCTTCTGCGAGTGCTTCCGCCAGCGCCAGACAGCCAAAGCTGTGCGCGGCGAACACCAGCGGTCGGCGCAGGCCTGCGACCTGCCGGAGAATCGATGCGACCCAGCGCTCCAGTTGCGGACGGTCCCAATCATCCTGAACGATCCGTAACGTGCCGCCGGAACCCCATTCTTGTTCGAGTCGCGTCTCCAGCCAGCTTTGCCAATGCGCGGGCTCGCTACCGCCCTTCCCGGGCAAACTGACCAATAGCGGTTCCGTCAGCATGAGTCGCTCCTATTCATCCTGTAAGCCTCGATCGCGGCAGATCACTGTCCCGCTTCCGGAATCCACTTGGCGTTGGCCGCATCGCTATGTGCGAAGGCGGGCAACTTGGATTCGAGTTCGGCCAAGTTGGTAATGTGTTGCTGAACCAGCAGGTCGCGGGTGACGAGCGTCGGCTTTACGATAATCTGATGGCCGGGATCCTGACCTGCAAGCAGCAACGCCACCGATCTGACGGACACCGCGCCGACGACTGCCGGGTTGGTGGCCGCGGTCGCAACCCAGGCGCTGTCCGGCGCACGCATCGCTTCGATATCCGGCGTCGAGATGTCGGCACTGTAGATCCGGACCTTCCCGTTCAGTTTGCCCTCGTCGACCGCCAGCTTCACGCCTCGCGCGAACTCGTCCCACGGTGCGAACACAACGTTAATCTGCGGATGCGCACGGAAAACCGCTGCCGATTGATCCGCCACCGTGGCGGCGACGGAGCCGCTAACGGTGCCCCAGCGCGCCAACTCGTGGATACCAGGGTTGTCTTTCTTGACCTGCTGCCACACCGCAAAACGCCGATCCAGCGGTGCAGAACCCGGCACGTAGACCAGACCCGCATCGAATTTCGGCCCATTGTCCTTCAGCGCCTGTGCCAGCACGAGTTGCGCCAGATCGTGGTCGCTCTGTTCGATTTGCGGAATGCGCGGATTGTTCAAATTCACATCGAAGGCGACCACTTTGATACCTGCATCCACCGCTTTCTGAGCAACGTCGCGAATCGTGTCAGGCATGCCGTGATCGATGATCAGCCCTTTCACACCTAGATTGATCGCCTGCTCGATCGCATCGCGCTGATGCGCTGAATCGCCGCGTCCCGGAAATCGACGCAAGTGGACGCCCAGCGCCTGTGCCTGCTTTTCCGCACCCGCCTGATATACCTGAAAGAAATCGCCATCGGAGAACAAGCTCACCAGCGCCACATCGACATTGCCCTTATCGAACGGTGCGGGCGCCCCCGCTAGACCTGCGGCCACCGCTGTTGACGGCGTGGAGACGATCGCCGCCGCAGCCAGCATCGATAGCGCGGAAACAGCGGAAACGGCGCACGCTACGGAACCGGCAACAGCAGACAAGCGAGCGCCGAGCGGCAAACGAGAGGAAAACAACGGCCAGGACATGATGCCAACCTTTTTAGGGACGATAAAAACAAAGCATCGCGAAGCGGGCGCGTGAAGATCGCAGCGCGGTTATCAACGGCGTTTGCTGCCGAAGCGATAAGTCAGCGCAAGCGAGCCCACCAGCACCGCGCCCTTGATGAAATCCTGTGTGTAATACGGCGCGTTGAGCATCGTCAGGCCGTTCAGCAATACGCCAACGAAGACCGCGCCGACGACCGTCCCCAAAATGTTCGGTCGCCGCAGGTTCAACACGGCAAAACCGATCAACGCAGCAGCGAACGCGTCCTGCAATAACGACGCGCCTGTCATCACGTCGCCACGCCCGACCCGGGCCGCGAGTACGATACCGCCGAGCGATGCGAGCACGCCG
>CAWUJR010000089.1:0-10498 GCA_963922375.1 uncultured Robbsia sp. | reverse complement strand
CCGTGGTAGTCGGGCCCGACCGTGCATGCGCTCAGCGTGACAGTCAATGCAGCGGCGATCGCGAGCGCCGGGCGGGGGAAGAGGCGAGCGGGAAAGTAAGTCGACATCATGGTGTCCGGTCAATGGCCTGCGGCGGGGCCGCTATTACGTCGTGGCGTTTTCAGCGCCAACGCGAGCGGCACGCAAAGCATCAGGGCAACGCCCAGCAGATAGAAGGTTTCCGAATAGGTCATCACGACCGCTTGCTGGTGGATCTGGGTGGCAAGTTGCCCGAGTGCCTGCATATGGGCCCGTACTGCATCGCTGCCATGCGCGATGAAACTGGCGGCGCTGCCTGCAATGCGGTCGTTCGCGAGTACCGAGTTCGCATGCACCGATTCACGCAACACATCGTCGTGCAACGTCGTGCGACGGTCGAGAAAGATCCCGACCAGCGCGAGTCCCACCGAACCGCCGAGATTACGCGCCATGTTGTACAGCCCCGACGCATCCCCGGCTTCTTCGGCAGAGACGGCTGCCATTGATGCTTGATTCAACGGCATCATCGCGAACATCTGGCCGAAGCCTCGCATGAATTGCGACCCGTTGAAGTCATGACCGACGGATTGCGCGGTCAGGCTGGTGTCCATGAAGCAACTGACGCTGAACAGGATGAGCCCGAAGATCACCAAATGGCGCGCCTGGAAGCTGCCCAGCATGCGAGGCAGCACCGGCATGATCAGAAACGCCGGAAGGCCGGACATCAGCAGCACCACACCCGACTGCTCCGCGTTATAGCCGGCTACGCCGGACAGGAATTGCGGCAGGAGATAAGAGACGCAATACAGGCCCATTCCCACCACGAACACGATGAAAATCACGCTCGCATAACGTGGGTTACGCATCAGCGAGAGCCTCAACATCGGCTTTTTCGAGATAAATTGTGAAACGGCGATCAGCACCATGCCGATGCTCATCAATATCGTCAGATCGACGATCATGCTCGATTCGAACCAGCGATCGCGCTGACCTTCCTCCAGCACCACCGTCAGCGAGCTAAGGCCGATCGCCAGGCCGACAATGCCGAGCCAGTCCGCTTTGAAGAACACGTCCCACTGCGGCTTGTCCGGTTTCAGGCCGACGATCAACAGCACCAACAGCGCAACGCAGACCGGCAGGTTGATGAAGAAGCACCAGCTCCAGCTGATGTTTTCGGCGAGCCAGCCGCCGAGCACGGGGCCCAGCAACGGTCCGAGCAATACGATCAAGCCGAAGATCGACATGCCGATCGGCATCTGTTTGCGCGGCAAGCGCATCCGGATAATGGTCTGCGCAGTCGGAATCATCGCGCCGCCGGTAAAGCCCTGACCGATCCGACCGGCAATGATCTCCGCCAAGTTATGCGACAGCCCGCACATCACCGAGAAAAATGTGAACAGAACGGCCATGCTGACCAGGAAATTGCGCAGCCCAAACACGCGCGTCAACCATGCGGCCAATGGGATCATCACGATTTCCGACATCAGATAGCCGGTCGAGATCCAGGTGCCTTCGCTGCCGGTCGCGCCCACTTCGCCTTGAATCTGCGGCAGCGCTGAGTTCGTGATCGAGATGTCGAGCGTCGCCATCAACGCGCCCAGCGCCCATGCAATCACGGCGATCCAGTCGCTGGAACTGGCGCGGCGATCGTCCTCGTTGACGGGCGCAGCGGGACGCGGAGGCGTGGCGGCAGTGCCGTTCGCCGGAAGATCAGCCATGAGCTTGCTCGCTGGTCGACGCTGCCGATGCAGCCACCGCATTCGAAGTGATCGACGCGTTGGACTCGTTCGAGGCATCCGACGCGCTCGATGCTGCGTTAGCCGGGGCATTCATGGCAGCCGCTGCGTCTGACGCATTCGCCGCGTCCGACGCATTCGTCGGCGTGCCCGCATCGGACGACTTCGGCGTTGTACGGGTATCCACATCCACGGTCACGGACATCCCCGGCAGCAGTTGGGCGCGCACGTTGTCGTCGCCTTCGAGGCGCAGCCGCACGGGTACCCGTTGCACGATTTTCGTGAAGTTACCGGTCGCATTTTCCGGCGGCAGCAGTGCGAACTCGGAGCCGGTACCCGGCGCAAAGCTGTCGATCACCGCGTGCAGATCATGGTCCGGCAGTGCATCCACATGCAGCGTCGCCGATTGCCCGATGCGCATGTCGCCGACCTGTGTTTCCTTGAAGTTCGCAACCAGATAAACGTTCTGCACTGGCACGACCGACATCATCGCGGTGCCCGGTTGCACGTATTGGCCGACGCGCACCGTCTTGTCGCCGACACGTCCGTCGGTGGCGCTACGGATTACCGTGTCGTTCAAATCCAGTTGCGAATTGCGCGCACTGGCGATGCTGGCTTCCACCTGCGCCTTTGCCTGCACGATCTGGGCGTTGATCGTCGCGATCTGTGCGGTCGCCGACTTCACCGACGCCAGGTTGGCCGCATAGTTGGCCTGTGCCTGATCGCGCGTGCTGCGCAGATCCGCCAGTTTCTCGCTGGTTTCCGCGCCAGTGGCCGCCAAAGGCAGGAAACGATCGTATTCACGCGCCGCATGGTCGGCATTCACGCGTGCGGATTGCGCCTGCGCCTTTGCCTGCTCGATTGCGGCTTGTTGCTGCTGGATATCGGCCTGCGCCCGTACGATATCGGCGCGCTTCGCATCGATCGATGCCTGCGACTGATCCAGCGACGCCTGATATTGACGCGTGTCCAGTTCGACCAGCGGTTGACCCGCCTTCACGCTCTGGTTGTCGCCAACAAACACTTTCTGCACATAGCCGGACACTTTTGGCGCAATCGTCACACTGTCGGCGCGCAGATAGGCGTCGTCGGTGCTCTCGATGAAACGGCCGACCGTCCACCAATGAAAGAGCCAAATGAGACCAATAATCACCGCTACCACGCCCAACCCGAGCAGAATGAATTTCTTCTTGCTGCCTTTTTGGGTGTTTTGTTGCTGACCGGCGTCTGCCGGGTTCACGCTAGTCGCCACGAGCGGCTCCGAATGTATGCCAAGAGGTATAATTATTCCGTTTGGAATATTTATGTCAAGTGATATTATTTGTCGCTTGAGGAAGTCGTCAGAAGGAGACAGTGCATGGCAGAGGACAAGCGATTGCGTCACCCGTCCGGCGGCGGGTATGCGCGGGGCGAAGAGACGCGCAAGCGCATCATCGAAGCGTCGATTGCCGTCTTTGGGGAGCGGGGATATGACGCCGCCACCACGCGGGAGATCGCGCAACGCGCCGAGGTGAACCCGCCGGCGTTGCAGTATTACTTCGAAAACAAAGAGGGCTTGTACCGCGCGTGTGTGGACTATATGGCCTGCACATCGTCAGCCCGTTTCGGGCCGATCATCGACAAGATCAATGCGGCATTGGACGCAGGTGCGCAGGGCGAGGAGGCGATCGCGTTGTTCTGTCTGTTGCAGGACACGATCATCGACCACCTGCTTGGCTCGGGCGACATGCGCAGTCGACATCTATTCATGGCGCGGGAAGAAACCGGGCATGCGCCGGACGTCGGCATCGATACGTTGCGGCGGCAGGTGGGCGAACAATTGAATGGATGCGGCACCGCTATTCTTGCGCGCCTGAGCGGCGAGTCGGCGCAAAGTGACATGTTGAAGCTAAAGACGTTGATGCTGTTCGGGCAGGTGTTGGTCTTTCATGTGGCCCGAAGCAAGGCGTTGGCCACGCTGGGGTGGACCGATTTCGATGCGAAAAAGGTGTTGCAGCTGAAAACGGCGATGCGCGAGCAGACGCAAGCGGTGCTGCGGGCCAGCGTGCGTTAGAATCGTGGCTTTAGCATCACGGACCATTCGGAAGCCTCATGCTTGACATTCAACAGTTCCGCAAAGACATCGACAGTGTCGCGAAGCGCCTGGCCGATCGCGGTTATACGCTCGATGTGGCGGCGTTCAACGCGATTGAAGCCGAGCGTCGCGAGATTCAGACGCATACCGAAGAGTTGCAGGCACGCCGCAACAGCTTGTCGAAGCAGATCGGCATGATGAAGCGCACCGGCGAAGACGCGTCCGCGCTGCTCGCCGAAGTGGGCGGTATCGGTGACGGCCTGAAAGCGTCGGAAGAGCGCCTCGATGGCATCAAGACGCGTATCGAAGCGCTGATGCTCGACGTGCCGAACCTGCCGCACGCGGAAGTGCCGGTTGGTCGCGATGAGACGCAGAATGTCGAAGTGCGCCGCGTGGGTAGCCCGCGCGCATTCGATTTCGAAGCAAAGGACCATGTGGATGTCGGCACGCCGCTGGGACTCGATTTCGAGACCGGCGCGAAGTTATCCGGTGCGCGGTTCACGCTGCTGCGCGGACAGATCGCGCGTCTGCATCGCGCGCTCGCGCAGTTCATGTTGAACACGCATACCGGTGAGCACGGCTATTCGGAAACGTACACGCCGTACATCGTCAATGACGACGTGCTGGTGGGCACGGGCCAGTTGCCGAAATTCGCCGACGATATGTTCCGCGTGGTGCGGGGCGGCGACGACGAAAAAAATGTGCAGTATCTGATTTCGACTTCCGAAATCACGTTGACGAACACGGTGCGCGACAGCATCGTCGATCTGGCCGAGTTGCCGATCAAACTGACCGCGCATTCGCCGTGCTTCCGTTCGGAGGCCGGCGCTTATGGTCGTGACACGCGCGGGATGATCCGGCAGCACCAGTTCGACAAGGTTGAAATGGTGCAGATCGTCGAGCCCACGACGTCGTACGACGCGTTGGATCAGATGGTCGGGCATGCGGAAACGATCTTGCAGAAGCTGGGTCTGCCGTATCGCGTCGTGTTGCTTTGTACCGGCGACATGGGCTTTGGTGCGGCGAAGACGTTCGATCTCGAAGTCTGGCTGCCCGCGCAAAACACGTATCGCGAGATATCGAGCTGCTCGAATATGGAAGCGTTTCAGGCGCGTCGTATGCAGGCGCGTTTCCGCAATGCCGCGAACAAGCCGGAGCTGCTGCATACGCTGAACGGCTCGGGACTGGCCGTGGGACGTACATTGGTCGCGGTGTTGGAAAACTATCAGAATGCCGACGGTACCGTCACGGTGCCGGACGTATTGCGGCCGTATATGGGTGGTGTCGAGATCTTGCGTCCGTTGAAGTCATAGCGGGTGGGGCGGGTCGCGCAAATTGGGGTGGGCGCGTCGGGCGTATAGCCGGGCGGGCGGCCGTCGACGGCTGCAATGTCGGTCTCGTGAAGAATGTATGGCTGCGCGGCAGAAATAGCTTGGCAGAAATGGATTCATATCCTATACTCTCGCTTCTCTGTGATTCGACCCACAGAGAGCAGTAAGCGTAGGAAGTCGGAGAGGTGGCAGAGTGGTCGAATGTACCTGACTCGAAATCAGGCGTACGCGCAAGCGTACCGTGGGTTCGAATCCCACCCTCTCCGCCAAGAACAAGAAAATGCCCGCGCAAGCGGGCATTTTTCATTTGTGGAGAGGAGTGAGCCGATAGTTCGGCTCACGTGTGGGATTCGAAGGGATTCGCTTGCAAGCGAATCCGCGGCCTGCGCGCGTGTAGGCGAATCCCACCCTCTCCGCCAAGAACAAGAAAATGCCCGCGCAAGCGGGCATTTTTCATTTGAAAGCCATCCTATGGGGTGGCTTTTTGTTTTTCGTGCGTGTTGCAACGCACCACATCAGGGTGAGACCCGATTCAATGCAACGGGGGCTTGCGCCAGAATAGGGCCGTCTAAAGCGACATTTGCTCGAAGTTGGCTTCTCTCCGGGCGAATGTCAGCCGCAGCGACGATGACATTGTGCAGTGCTGGGTCCTTCGCAATGAAATCAAAATATTTTCTAAAGTTCGATAAAAGCATGCCGTTATCAGGTTGGTAGTCGTAGAGCCACAGTCACAGCTGCAGAGTTGTCATTGAGGTTTCCGTGACTGCTGTTCTGTAATTGCGACAGGTTTGCACCCGGCACCCACTTGGACGAACGATGATGAGCGCTGCTTTTTTCAGATGGTTGATGAAGTTGGTTTTCGCAAAAGAATACGCTGCGATGAAGGCTGAGCACGGCGTCGACTGTATGCCGCGTATGCCGGAAGCGGTGGGTGCACGGGCGATGCCGGTCAACTCTTCGGCAGTGCATCCACACTGATTTGCTGAAGGACCATGGCGGGCCGAGTCGTCATCGGATTCGATGAAGGCTCGGCGCGCTCACGTACGCCTCTTCAATCTACGTTGCTCATGTGTTAGGGTTAGCCCCCTTTGGGTGAAAACCCCTGTATGAGCACGTCTATGTCCCGTACCCAATCCCTTTCCGCTGCTATTGCGCAGCTTGAACAGCACCTCGCTCAGCAGCAGGCCGCGGCCGATGACTTGCAAAGTCACCGCGCCGGTGTGCAGTTTGCATTTTTTGCGATGGTCGCTGCGATCAAGCTGACACCCGGTTTCAATGTCGATATGTTGCGTCAGGTTGCGACCATGACGATCGCGCATCCGCCGGCAGGGTTCGAAGGCGATGTGGTATTCCAGGAACCGCTATCGCTGCTGCTCGAACTCGTCGATCAGTCGGAATGTGCGTGAGTGATGCGTGGGTCGGTGTTACCGCATCACCCATCGGTCCGGATCACGCCCGTCGTATCGCGTCGTTGGGCTAGCGGCTGTTCGCCCAATCGTTCGAACTCGGCAATGATCTGCGCACCGAACAACAATAGCGTGGCCAGCGCTTCCAGGCTGAACAACACAATGATCGACGTGGTCAGCGAACCATACACCACGCTGACCTGCGACAAAGTCTCGAAATACCAGACCAGCACATGCCGGGTGATCTCCCAAAGGATCGCTGCGGTGACGGCACCAAACAGGGCATCGTGCAAAAAAGGCCGACGGGCCGGCATCACCAGATAGATCGCGGTCAGTACGCACACCTCCCCGACCAGGCCGCAGACATACAGCAACGAGCGCGACGCGTCGCTCAGCGACAGCGTGTGCCCCAACAGGTCGATTCGATTCGTGCCGATGGCTTCCAGGCCGCTGGATACGAAGGTGACCGCCAGCACGCCGATACCCAGGCACAGACTGCATAGATAGGGCAACAGCGCTGACACCAGAAAGTGCCGGCGGCGCACGGTCAGGCGATGCACAAAAATCAACGACATCGCTTTTTCGAGCACGGTGAAGGCAAGGGAACTGAAGAAAATCATGGTCACCAGTAACACCCAGCCGATTACGGCGCGATGCGTGACGAAATTATTCAGTTCCTTGACGATGGCGCGGGCTTGGCCCGGTACCAGCCATTCGAGCAGATGTCGC
The DNA here is from genome assembly GCA_963922375.1 of uncultured Robbsia sp. Lineage (GTDB taxonomy): Bacteria > Pseudomonadota > Gammaproteobacteria > Burkholderiales > Burkholderiaceae > Robbsia. The sequence continues at coordinate 3,204 of CAWUJR010000089.1, read as the reverse complement.
AGTGTCTCGAGCAATGTGGTGCGATCGACCACATGCGACAGCGCAATGACGATCAGGATCATCAGTGGGACGATCGACAGCAATGCATAGTACGCGACAGCGCCAGCCAGCAACAGCCCCTGGTTGTCGCGAAATACCTTCGCGGTGTGGATCAAGAAAGTCAGCGGATGTTGGCCGACATACCTGAGATTGTTGACGAAGGACGATCGCATACTTGCCTCCAACCATCGCTGCCTGCCGTCGGGGCATGCATGCAAGGTGGTCAGGAGACAGCAAGATACATTCCCGGACGATGTCGGGGGAGCCGCGATGACGGCGCGGGACGGCCCGAAGACAGCTCAGCGCGACAGTAAGCTGCTTTACGCGGGAGGACGATAGCGACCCGCTGTTGCTGTCTATTCCGCGTAGTCTGGCTCTTCGCGATCCAGGATCTTTTTCATTTCGTCGAAGTGGGCGAGCGAGAAGTCGCGAATACCTTCCCAGTCCCGGGCGGTTTTCTCCGCCACTTCCGCGGACAACACATTCAGCGGCTGATGCGTCGAATAGGCGAGCGTCAAAATCTGACATGCACGCTCGATCGTGTACATATCGTCGAACGCTTCACCAATGGTCTCGCCAGTAATCATGATGCCGTGATTGCCCATCATCAACCGGGATTTCCCGTCGAGCAGTGCGCAAAGTCGTGCGCCTTCGTCCTCCGTATCCGCCATGCCGCCGAACGCAGTATCCAACGCCACTCGGTTGAAGTAACGGGCGGTGTTCTGCTCGATCGGTTTTATTTCCGGATCCTTCAGCGTGGCGATGGCAGTCGTGTAGACCGGATGCAGATGCATGACCACGCGCACATGCGGTAGACGCCGATGCATCTGTCCGTGAATGGCCCAGGCGGTGGGGTCGATGTCGTCGCGCGCGGCGCTGGCGCTGTCGTCGGCATCCAGCAGGATCAGATCGCTGGCCCGGATACGCGAAAAGTGCTGCCATTTCCGGTTCATCAAGAATTGCCGCCCATCGGGAGACACGGCCGCGCTCATGTGATTGGCCACCGCCTCGTGCATACCTAAGCGGGCGAAGCATCGGAATGCGGCGGCAAGATCGATTCGAAGCTGCGATTCAGTCATTGGGTGTCCCTGAGCGACTCGTCTGGAACCCGCATCTTACAAGTCCAATTTAGACGTCGAGTTAGTGTTTTCCGATGCGTCGCATAGGGTTGTCCTATCCGCCCGCGGAAAAGGTGGGCAGGCGGAAGCACGTCATGACAGGTGGCCGTTGCGCAAAGCAGTATCGGCGCCCACTGTTCGCGCAGTGGCGCTTGTCGTTTGCCGTCCCGTCGACGTCACGAGCGAAAATGCGCCGTCGCCGATGAGAACCAACACTGCTGCCGACGCCGCGAGGAAAACCGGATACTCCCAGCCGCCATTCGCATTCGTGAAAGCCCAGCCATTGCCCAGATGCACGGCGGATGCCTCCAGCAATTCGAGCGTGGCGAGCGCCGCCACCCAGCCCGGCAGCATGCCCAAGATCAGTAGCGCACCGCCGAGGATCTCGAACGCAATGATCGGATAGGCGAGCCAACTGGCGAATCCGACCGAGGCGAAGTATTTGGCAGTGCCGGCCGGCGTGAAGACCGATAATTTGGTGAACCCGTGCGCGAGGAACATGACGCCCAGCATCAGGCTGGAGCAGCAGCGCGGCATACGGTGCAGTGCGTGTATTGAACATGATCGTTTTCCTTGTTGACATGAATCAAGTGAAAGTGAATTCAGTCTATTGGTTCACATAGACAAGATAAACGCGATTTGAATGGAATTTTTGTTCCTTATTTTGAGATAATTTGTCGGTTCTGTTTGTGCCTGTCGCGCTATGGGGGCCCGCGGATTTGCCATCGCATCAAGGATTGCCCGTCAGAGGGAGCGGTAGGTATGCCGATTGGTACGTTTGCTGGTATACCAAATTGGTACATCTCGATATTATGGCGACAACATCGTCAACGGCACCGGCACCGGCACCGGCCGACTGCCGGTGATTGGCGATTGCCCACGATCCCGACGGACCCTGTGGAGGACCGATGTCACAGGCATTGCAGATTCATCAGAAGTTGCGGGAAATGATTCTTTCGCTCGCGTTGCGCCCCGGCGAGAAGCTCTCCGAGCGATGGCTCGAAACTCAGTTTGAAGGATCGCGAACGCCCATTCGCGCGGCGTTGTTTCGGCTCGAAACGGAGGATCTGGTTCGTCGCGATGGACGTGCGTGGGTCGTCGCGCCCATCGATATCGACGAAATAGCCGCACTTGCCGAATACCGGGAGCCACTCGAAGCAGCAGGGGTCCGGCTCGCCTGCGAGCGCGCGTCGGATAGCGACATCGAAGCCGTTTCCGAGATATTGAATGCGTGTCGCCCGGATGGCCCGCGTGAACAATGGCATCAAATGGGAACGGACTTTCATATCGAACTGGCGCGCCTGGCAGGCAATGCGTTCATGTTGAAATCGATACAAGGCGTGATGACGCGGCTGGCCCGCGTGCGTTGGCTCGAGGTGATGACCGAAGCGCGTCGGGAGCAGAGTTGGGCTGAGCACCGGCGCATTCTCGACTGCGTTCAGGCGAGACAGCCGGACGCCGCCGCGATGCATGCGGTGCAGCACATTCGCGATACAAGGGACCGCTTGCTGCAGTCGTTGCAAAACGATAGGCAGTACTTGCGAGCCCATGGCATGTCGATTGTAGGGCAGCGCCATGTTTGAGGACGACGGTTTCAATCCGGCGTGGAAACGTAACTTGGCCGTCTGCGTGTTCGGATCGTTCACGACGATCGTGGCGATGACGTTGCTGTTGCCGTTCCTGCCGCTGTATGTGCAACAGTTAGGCGTAAGCGAACCGGCATCGATTGCACGGTGGTCCGGTGCGATATTCGGTGCGACCTTTTTGACCGCCGCGCTGTTGTCGCCGTTATGGGGGCGGCTCGCGGACCGCTACGGCCGCAAGTTGATGATGATTCGCGCAAGCCTGGGCATGGCGGTCGCGATGTCGTTAATGGGGACCGCGCACAGTGTGTGGGAACTGTTCGCCTTTCGACTGCTGGCCGGTGTACTGGGCGGGTATGCATCGGGGTCCACGATCCTGGTCGCCACGCAGACCCCGAAGGCGCGCGTGGGCTGGGCGCTGGGCGTATTGTCGTCCGGCATCATGGCCGGCAATCTGGTGGGGC
>CAWUJR010000088.1:0-10570 GCA_963922375.1 uncultured Robbsia sp. | reverse complement strand
AGCGTCTTCTCAAGCGCATCGGGCGTATGGGCATAATCGATCACGACCAACGGCTCATCGTGCTGCGGCCCTCCGCCGATGCGTTGCATCCGACCCAGCACCGGCTGCAGTCGGCTCAATGCGGCCACAGCGGTTTGGAACGCGGGGGCGTCGATCGATTCACCATGCAGCAGGCGCATGGACAGCAAGGCGCCCAAAACCGCCAGCAAATTGGCGACGTTGAATAGGCCGAGCGTCGCCAACTCGACCGATGCTTGCGCGGAAAACGCACCATCGATCGCGATCGTCGCCGCCGTCCCGCCTGCGGACGTGGCGTGGATATCGCACGCGCTCAGCATGTAAGTAGCAGGCGCCACGCCGACAGGCTTGCGGACGTCGCGCGGCTTGCCGTCTTGCGTCCCGCTTTGTCCGGTGTCTGGTCCGCTGCGTTGTCCAGGATGGGCCGCGTCACCGCCCATGCCACCGCCGGTGTGAAGGCCATACGCGAACGTCGGCAACTTTCCGTCGAGGTGACGCAGCAAACGCTCACCGGCGGGGTCGTCCCGATTGATCACCGCGAACCGCAAGCCCGGCCAGTCGAATAGACGCGCCTTCGCCGCTTCGTACGCTGCCATCGTCCGGTGGTAATCCAGATGATCCTGCGTCAGGTTCGTGAAGACGGCAATATCGAATTGCGTGCCGTTCACCCGGCCTTGATGCAGCGCATGCGACGACACTTCCATCGCCACCGCTTGCGCGCCATCGTCGCGCAGATCGGCCAGGCAATGTTGCAATTGCGCGGCATTCGGCGTCGTGAAACCGGTCGGCACCAATTTATCCGGCATGCCGACGCCCAAGGTCCCGATCAATGCGGTCGGTGTACCGCGTTCCGCCAACGCAGCGGCAATCCATTGCGTGCACGAGGTTTTGCCGTTCGTGCCGGTCACGCCGATCATCGACATCGCGGCGGACGGCGTCCGGTACCAGGCACTGGCGATCTCGCCCGCCAGCACATCCAACCCCGGAACCTGCAATACCGATACCGCGCCGGCGTCTACATCGACATCGCGCACGGCATCACCCGCTTGAGCGGGCTGCACTAGCACGGCTTTCGCGCCGCGCGCAATGGCGTTGCCAATGTGCGCGCGATTGTCTGCACCTTCGACCGCATAGGCCAGGAAGCCGTCGCCCGGTTCTACCGCGCGGCTATCGGTTTGCAGATTCGCATGCGCCGACAGCGCTGCGTGCAGCCAGTCGAGCGCCTCTTTACACCGTGAAGTCGGGCTCATGGCGCCTCCCTCCCGCGACGATCGTTCGAATGCAACGCGGCGCGCACAATGTGTGCCGTTGCGACCTTCGTCAACGCGCTGGTCCGCACCGCGTGCGATGCCGCCGTCGATGAGGTCGTGGTCGCCGGCGACGTCGAAGTCGCCATGCCGCCGGCCTTGTCATTGCTTGCCAAGGTCGTCGCAGCGGGCGGCGTCACCAACGCCACCGTCGGCTTCACTTGATTGTCCGGTGCGACATTCATCGCGCGCAGGATTTCACCGGCGATCGTCGAGAAGACCGGCCCGGACACCTGACCGCCGAAGTGCTTGCCCCCACGCGGATCGTCGACCGACACCGCCACAATAATGCGCGGATTCGACATCGGTGCAATACCGACGAAAGACGCGCGATAACGGGATTTATCGTAACCGTGCGCGAAGTGCTTGTACGCAGTTCCGGTCTTGCCGCCGACGCGATAGCCCGGCACCTGCGCTTGCGGTGCGGTACCGCCCGGCGCGATCACGTGCTCGAGCATGCCGCGCATCTCGGCGACCGTTTGCGGCTCGAAAATCTGTGGTCCGGATTGCGGCGGACCATCCAGCTTGTACAGCGACAGCGGCAGCAACCGGCCGTTATTCGTGAACACGGTGTACGCATGCGCCAGCTGGAACAACGACACCGACAGACCATAACCGTACGACATCGTCGCCTGCTCGATCCGGCGCCAACTCTTCCAGGGCCGCAGACGCCCCGCCACCGCACCCGGAAAACCGACATTCGGCGCCACGCCAATGCCGACGCTGGTATACATGTTCCACATTTCTTCCGGGCGCAGCAGCATCGAAATCTTGCTGGTGCCCACATTGCTCGATTTCTGAATCACGCCTCCTACCGTCAACGTGCCGAAATCCGAATCGTCGGTGATCCGTGCGCCGTCGAGCGTATAACTCCCGGGCGCGGTATTGACGATCGTGTTCGGCGTCACGCGATGCAGATCGAGCGCGAGCGAAATCGTAAACGGCTTCATGATCGAGCCGGGCTCGAAGGAGTCGGTGAAGACGCGATTGCGCAATTGCTCGCCGGTCAGATGCGAGCGATCGTTCGGGTTAAACGTCGGATAATTGGCGAGCGCGAGCACCTCACCGGTCTGCGCATCGATCACGACCGCCGCACCGGCGGCTGCCTTATTGTCGACAACCGCGTTTTTCAGCTCGGTAAACGTGATGTACTGAATCTTACTGTCGATAGACAGACGGATGTCTTTACCATCGCGCGGCACCGCCAATTCGTCGACGTCCTGGATCACATGCCCCATCCGGTCCTTGATCACGCGTCGGCTGCCGGGCATGCCGATCAGGCTCTTCTGCTCGCTGAGCTCGACCCCTTCCTGACCTTCATCCTCGATATTCGTGAAACCGACCAGATGCGCGGTGATTTCGCCTTCGGGATAGAACCGCTTGTATTCCTTCCGGTCGTAGATACCGGGAATGTCGAGCGCCGCCACCTTGTCGGCGATGTCGATCGGCACCTGACGCTTCAGATAGACGAACGAACCGCTGCGCGACAATTTCGCGCGCAATTCTTTCGGATCGATATCGAGAATGGATGCCAATGCAGCGCGCTTGTCCGAGGACAAGTCTTCAGGTACGTCTTCCGGGATCGCCCAAATGGCGCGAACCGGCAAGGTGGTGGCCAACACCAGGCCATTGCGGTCGGTGATTTTCCCGCGACTCGCCGGCAGTTCAATCGTGCGCTCGAAGCGGCTCGCGCCCTGCTTCTGGTAGAACGCATTGCCCGGGCCCTGAATCCAGAATGCCCGCGCCGCCAACGCCGCGAACGCGAGGAAAATCAGAAACACGACGAATTTCGAGCGCCAGAGCGGCAGGCTGACCGACAGCATCGGGCTCGATGAATACTGCACACCGCGGGCGTTACGGCTCGCGCGGATCGGATCAGGCTTCTTTCTCATCAGCGCCCTCCCGGAACCGGCTTGACGTTCGCTGAAGAGGTCGGCACCGGTGCGGCAGCAATCTGCGCGGCACTGCCGTCCGTATTCAGATACTCGGTCCGGCCGGCATCCACCGCCGTCATGCCCATCTGATTGCTGCTCATGTCCTCGACACGCGAGGTCTTGGACAGTGCACTCTGCTCATATTGCAGACGCGTCCAGTCCTGCTCCAGACTGTGCTGTTGCGACTGAGCCCGCTCCAATTGGACGAAAATCCGCCGCTGCTGATACGTCGAATTCACGACGGACAGCGCGCAGCAGATCACGACCAGCAACAGGAGGCTGTCGAGACGGCTCACGGTTTCACCCCTCCGAGGTACACGGACGAAGAAACGCACGCATGCATCGACAGCAAGACACGCACGAACACGTGCATAGACGGGGTCATGGGATCACCTTCTCGGCGATGCGCATCACTGCCGAACGGGAGCGAGGGTTCGCCGCAATTTCCGCATCGTTCGCACGCAAGCGACCCAGCCGCCTCAAAGGCGGCTCAGGCATATCCACTGCGCGGATCGGCAGACGGCGATCCAGCGCAGGCGCAGTCGAATGCTTCTGCATGAACTGTTTGACGATGCGATCCTCGAGCGAATGAAAGCTGATCACGACCAGCCGCCCCCCTTGCTCCAATGCCGCCAACGCGGCTTCGAGCGTTACCTGCAGTTCCTCAAGCTCTTGATTGACGTGAATCCGTAGAGCCTGAAAGGTGCGGGTGGCCGGATTCTGGCCTTTCTCGCGAGTCTTGACGGCGTGCGCCACGAGCGCGGCAAGCTCGCCTGTACGGGTGAGAGGACCGAGCTGTTCGGACTCTGCCCGGCGAGCAACAATCGCCTTTGCAATCTGAAAAGCAAACCGTTCTTCCCCATAATCTCGTATCACCTTAGTCAATTCTTCAAGCGAGGCCCGCGCCAGCCACTCCGCAGCGGACTCGCCGCGCGTCGGGTCCATCCGCATATCCAGCGGACCATCGAAGCGAAAGCTGAAGCCCCGCTCCGGATCGTCGATCTGGGGCGACGACACCCCGAGATCCAGCAATACACCCGACACCCGCTCAATCTGACGATCAGCCAGAGCAGGCGCCAGCGACGCGAAACTGTCGTGAACGATATCGAATGCCGCGACACCGGTGCCTGCAGGCGCACCGTCGACGTCACGGACCTCCGTGTTCGCGACACGAATCGCCGCACGGATCGACGCTGCTTCCGCTATCGCCGCCGGGTCCTTATCGAATGCCAGCAGACGGCCCGGCGCCGCGAGCCGATGCAGGATCTCGCGGCTATGGCCGCCGCGCCCGAACGTGCCGTCGACGTAAATACCGTCGGCACGCCAAACCAGCGCATCGACGGCATCGTCGAGCAACACGGTTCGGTGTTGAAAATGTGTGTCAGCCGCATTTGGCATGTGTCGACGCCTTGCGGCTCAGAAACTGAAATTCTTAAGAGCGTCAGGCATGCCTTGCGACATCGCGGCTTGCTCTTTCGCAGCGTAGGTTTGCGCATCCCAGATTTCGAAATGGCTTCCCATTCCCAGCAGCATCACTTCCTTTTCCAGATTGGTCGCCAGACGCAATTCCGGAGAGACCAGCACGCGGCCCGTCCCATCCATCTCGACATCTGACGCATTCCCCAGGAAAATACGACGCCACCAATGGGCATCCATCGGCAATGCAGCAATCTTCGTTCGGAAAACTTCCCATTCCGGGCGGGGGAAAAGCAACAAACATCCATCCGGATGCTTGGTGATCGTCACGCGACCTTCAGCCTGTCCCTGCAGCGCGTCACGATGCCGGGTCGGAATTGACATCCGCCCCTTTGCATCGAGTGTTAGCGCCGACGCTCCTTGGAACACGCCCTTCTCTCCTGTCCACCCTGCTCTGAAATGTCCGCTTCAGAGGCACACGCTGGCTCTGTTTCGGGAAGTCTCCGGAACGGGAAAATTTGCACAAAAATGCACTTTCCTACACCTTTTCCCACTTTAAGGTAAGCCAACAGTGTGGTCAAGCGCGCACTGTCGTTTTTGGTTGGTTTTTATTCGACAGAACAATGACTTAGCCGACTCAGCTAAAAGTGTTACTAAAAAAATTCCTGCAAAATGAATGTGATACGGAATTTACTGAAAGTGATGGGTGAAAACTTCGAGGGAAAGCGGCGCAGCGCGCTGGCGCAAGAAATCCGCAAACAAGGCAAGAAGCGCGTGCTTTAGCGACAGAACCGGGAGTTTCCGGCGGGGAAGCGGACAGAACTTGCCGCATGGCATGAGGAAGGCGCGTTAACATCGCCGACGCCCGTCGGATGCCGGCGCGGGGAGCCTGACGCTGTCGGACCCGCTATCAGAGGTAGTACGCGGTACGGGTCATGACCTTCGATGCCGCGCGCATCAGCGCGATCACAGGAAACGGCAAATCGACGCCGCCGGCGTCGGTCGCCGAACGGGCATGCTTGATCTCATCGGTGCGCATTTGATCGACCACGGCGCGAGACGCCGCGTCACCGGCAGGCAGTGTGGTCAAATGCTGATCCAAATGGTGCTCGACCTGCCGCTCGGTCTCGGCCATGAAGCCGAGGCTGATACGGTCGCCCAATCGGCCTGCGGTGAAACCGATCGCCAGCGCACCGGCGTACCAGAGCGGATTCAACAGGCTCGGGCGGGACCCCAATGCCGCCATCCGCATCGATGTCCAGGCCAAATGATCCTGTTCCTCGTCTGCGGCCACCGCGAACGCCTGCTTCAGCTTGTCCGAGCGCGTCGCCAGCTTCTGCGATTGATACAAGGCCTGCGCGCAGACTTCGCCGACGTGATTGATGCGCATCAGCGCACCGGCATGGTGTCGTTCTTCCGGCGTCAGCGCCGCGTCAGACGCGTCGAGCCCGGCCGCCGGGTATGGACGGGACGTCCGCGTCACGCCGGTCAAGGACCGTAATCCCCGATCGAACTCCCCAATCAGATGATCCAGCAACATCGCGTATCTCCAGGTGCAATGCCGCGATGGTACTGCGATTGCTTAGACCGTGCTCGACTTCGATGTTGACTCGCGTAATGCGCGGCGCAGGATCTTTCCGACGTTTGTCTTCGGCAACTCGTCGCGGAACTCAATGACTCTGGGCAGTTTGTACGCCGTCAGCCGTTCACGACAGAACGTCTTCAGATCCGCTTCGGAAAGCGTCGGATCGCGGCGCACGACGAAGATCTTCACCGCCTCCCCCGAACGCTCGTCACGCATACCGACCGCCGCCACTTCGCTCACGCCTGGATGGCTGGCCACCACCTCCTCGACTTCGTTCGGATACACATTGAAGCCCGACACCAGAATCAAATCTTTCTTCCGATCGACCAATTTCAACTCACCGCTGGGCGCGAAGCGACCGATATCGCCGGAGCGGAAAAAACCGTCCTCGGTCATCGCTTTGGCTGTCTCATCCGGACGCTGCCAATACCCGGCCATGACCTGCGGCCCCCGGATGCAGACCTCACCTGTCTCGCCGGTAGCCACCGGGCGTCCAAAATCGTCGCGGATGGACACCTCCGTCGACGGCATCGGCAGCCCCACCGAACCGGAATACGCGGTGGCCGTCACCGGGGTACAACTGACAATCGGCGAGGTTTCCGACAGACCATAGCCCTCCACGATCGCATGCCCGGTCTTGTCGGCCCACCGCCTGGCCACCGCCTCTTGCACCGCCATCCCGCCGCCGACCGAGACAACCAGATTAGAGAAGTCGGCACGATCGAAGTCCGGGTGATTCAACAGCGCATTGAAAAGCGTATTGACGGCCGGAAAGTTATTCACTGGATAGGTCGCGAGCGTCTTGATCAAGTCACCGAGGTCGCGGGGATTCGGAATCAAGATCGCCTTCCCACCGATATGAATCGATAGAAAACCGCAGACCGTCAATGCGAAGATATGATAAAGCGGCAGTGCCGCCGCCGTGATGATTTGCGCGTCGCCGCGCTTGGTCAGTGCAGGCTTCAGCCAGGCGGCAGATTGCAGCGTATTCGCGAGCAGATTACGGTGGAGGAGCACCGCGCCTTTTGCCACGCCGGTGGTGCCGCCGGTGTATTGAAGCACTGCGATGTCGTCCTGCGCGACCGCTACCCGCTCGAATCCATGGCGTGCACCCGCCGTCAGCACCGACTGCCAACGCAGCGCCATTGGCAGCGACCATGCCGGCACCATCTTTCGCACCCGGCGGATCACGAAGTCGACCACCCAACCGCGCGGCCCGAGCATCTCGCCAATCGATGTCACAACCACGTGTTTCACCGCCGTATCGGCAATGACTTTCTGCAAGGTCGCCGCGAAGTTCTCGAGAATAACGATCGCCTCCGCCCCGCTATCGATCAATTGCTGCGACAACTCCCGAGGCGTATACAAAGGGTTTACGTTGACCGCAATGCAGCCAGCGCGCAGCACCCCCAGCAAGGCAACCGGATATTGCAGGATATTCGGCAACATCAATGCGACGCGACTTCCCCGCGTCAATCCGAGCGATTGCAACCATCCGGCAAATTCTGCGGAGCGCCGGTCCAGCATCGCATAACTGAGGGACTGCCCCATGCAAACGAACGCATCACGGGTTGCATAGTCGCGGAACGCCTCCTCCATCACTTCGACCAGCGACCGCACGATCGACAAGTCGATATCGGGCGGCACGCCCGGCGGATAGGCCTGCAACCAGGGTCTGTCTCTGTCGATCATGTCTCCTCCGGAATCACTGCTCGGTCTTTTTTAGCATGACCGTTCGCAAAACGATACTGGCATCGTAACGGCGCGGCGACCGGGGAGCAAGCGATTAGACTGATCGTTCCAAACGTCAGGTGCGGGCGATGCAGGCGGCCCCGGGGACGGCGCAGCCGGACAAGGTCCCGAGGCCCGCTGCCGCCGCCACGTCGCGTTCAAACTGCTGCAGCCGGAAAAGGACGGGGGCACTCAATCGCATCCGCTCGGCGCGGACATCCACGGGCCATGCCTTCACATCGGGCTGTTCTGAATCGGGGAGAAGCGCGAAATGATTCCAATCAGGCGGCGCGATGCCGCCGGTGGGACGCGACACAATGCGATGAAGCAGCGTTTCTAGCGCACTCTCGAGCTGAAGGACCGCCGTCGCGATACTTTGGGCCTTCACGTAAGTGCCGGGGTCAGACGACGCGTAGAACCCTGGGATCAAATTCACGTACGACGAAGGGCAACAAAGTTCATCCGCTTTCTCGATCATTCGGTAGAGCTGCTCGGACACACTGCCTTGCCCAAGATCGAAATCCGCTGACAGATCGGCGCTGGCGTCGGCACATCGCGCACGGATGGAGAGGGCCAACTGCTTCAGCTTCTCCTGCTTGAGCGTATCCCAGGCCTGCGCGCCGCCCCGCACTTTCTCACAGCCAATCCACTTTCTGCTGCACAGCCTGGCACGCTCGGCATCGGGGACACAGGACAACATGCCATCGGGCGGACCATCGGGGCGCTTCTCACCGAAACAAGCACAGCGCGCGACAGACAGAAAACAACGGCGCAGTTGGGGCCAACGTGTCGCCTGCGTCGCCGCTGGCGTGCATTGTGGCAACAGCGGTATCAACCCATCGGCCCGGGCATTGACGACAGACCGATGCGACGTGCTCGTGAAACCAGCGCCATGCGCGACGTTCGCTGCCGCATCGATGTCTGCGCACAATGCACGCCGCCGAGTGTTATCTGGATTGTCTACAGCGAGAGAACGGGGAGCCGCCGTCTCCGATGGCCACATTGGCGCAGAAAAGTGCTGATCGAAGAATTGAAGATGCCTGATCATATGCTTCAGCCAGCGCGCCAAGTCGGTTGCGATGGTGCACGCATGGAGCTCTGAATAGAGGACCGTAGCGGCCGCCTTTCTGAGCCATTCGCTCTACTGCGATTATCAAAAATTCTCATAACTAACGTGTACCGTTCTGATGCAGGTTCATCGCACTAGCAGACGACACCCGTCCGCTACCGAACCGTCGAAACGGTCGGCCGTCAGGTTACTGATCGCCCAGGACACACCACATCAGATATCGCGCGGTTTTTGTCTTCGTCGACATACTCCACACTGTCGCTATCCCGCCATTGCCTGCTGCAACGCCTCTACTTCGACCAAACAATCGTAAAACGACGCCGACCCACCCATATCGGTCAATGCTTGACTCGTCAACTCGTTGGCATTCCGGCCATCCGATGCGAGCTTCCGCCACCAGATCGACATCCCGACGACCAGCCCGGGGCGTGCCTTATCGGTCACCACTGCACGCGCATGCAACTCGCCACGGTCGTTAAAAATGCGCACTTGTGCGCCATCCTCAATGTGCCGCTCCGCCGCATCGGCCGGATGGATGTCCAGTCGGGGTTCCCTTTCGCTTTTACGCAGACTGTCCACGTTGACGAATGTCGAGTTCAGGAAGTTGCGCGCAGGCGGCGAGATCATCGCTAACGGGAAGCGGGCGGCCAACACCGGATCGGCCTCGATCGACTCGCGCGGCGGCAAGTAATCGGGAAGCGGATCCTGACCCAGCGCTGCGAGCGTCGACGATACGAACTCGCATTTCCCCGACGGCGTACGAAAGCCGCCTTCGGCGAACGGCGCATCCGGCACCGCGAGACGGATCCAACCTTCACGCTCGAGCGTCGACCAGTCGGCACCGCCCATCAGCGGATCGTCCCAACGGAAGGCCTGTGTCGCCAACTCGGCATCGGTTTGCTGCAACAAGGGCTCTTCCATGCCCATCGCGCGCGCGATGCCGCGGAAGATCTCGGTATTGGGCTTCGCCTCTCCGACCGCTGCAATCGACGGCTGGTTCACCATCACATAGGTATGCCCATACGATTTATGCACATCGAAATGCTCCAACTGGGTCGTCGCCGGCAGCAGCAAATCGGCATAGTCGGCGGTATCGGTCTGAAAATGCTCGAGCACGATCGTGAACAGATCCTCGCGTTCGAATCCCTGTACCACCTTGCGCGAATCCGGCGCGACCGCGACTGGATTCGCGTTATAGACGATCAGCGCCTCGATCGCCGGGCCGAATGCGGCGTCGGCCGATGACCTGACTGCTCCGTCAATGGCACCACCTTCCGCGCCCCCTGCCATGCACGCATGCGGCGTGCGAATCAGCGCATCACCGATCGCGCTCATATTGATCACACGCGGCATCCGGTCGGGCCAGCCGGGGGACAGATCCGGGCGTTGTAGCGCAAAGTCATTGACCGGGGCATAGCCGGACGTCGACAGCAGCATCCCGCCCGCCCGATCGCGCCACGCGCCGACCAGAGACGGCAGGCACGCAATCGCGCGAACGGCATTGCCGCCG
>CAWUJR010000087.1:0-10571 GCA_963922375.1 uncultured Robbsia sp. | reverse complement strand
GAGGGCCGGAAATGCCAACGGCGGTGGTATCCGCCACCGCCCCTTGAAACGAATCAGCCCGCCGACCGCTGTCGAGCGGTCGGCGGGCACTATGGGTGTCAGTCATTCACAGTCTCTAGGGAGCCTTCGCTTCGAGAATCAGCGGTGCACTTGGAATACCGGTGAAGCGCGACATGATCGTGTTCCAGTCCGCCGTCGGATCGAGCGAAGCGAACGCCTTTGGATACAAGATCTTGGCGAGATACTCGACGCCAACGATGTTGTAGGCGTGGTTATAGAACAAGTGGTAGATACCGTAGACCTGACGGTCCTGGGCCGCCTTGACCTGCATGAAGCCGGGGCGCGCTTCCAGTTTCGCAAATGCCGCATCGATCGCCGCTTGCGTGGTGCCATAGCCGAACGGCAAGGCGCTGCCGTTATTCCCCGGCACTTTGGCGCCGGTCAAGATGACGATGTCCGGCTTCGCGCCGATGAGACTTTCCATCGTGACGTCGCCGGACGGCACATGCAGCAGGTCCGCACCGATGTTATCCGCGTCCACAGCCTGCAACAGGCGTCCATAGCCCATCGTCGCATGCGTGAAGCAGCAATCGTTTCCGCCGGTAAAGCCCGCTTTGGCCTCGACAAATACGCGTGGTTTCGGCGTCTTCAGCGCAGCAATGGTCTGCTGAACGTGCTGCAGATGCTGGTCATAGAAATCCGTATATTCCTTTGCTTCTTTCTCGCGATTCAGCACCGTGCCGAGCAACGCGACGCTTTTCGCGGTATTGCCGATGGGGTCCTGCTCCGAATCGACGAACACGACCGGGATATGCAACTGCGCCATGCGTTGCAGTACGCTGCTTTGCTCGAACGCCGGTTTCGCGCGCAACTGCGCAATGATCAGTTGCGGTTGCTTCGACACGATTTCTTCCTGATTGACGTCGCCTTTATCAGAGAAGTTCATATTGACGACAGACTTCGCATCAGGCCAGCGCGTCGACATCAATTGCCACAGGCCGGGGTCGCCCCGCGCGATCAGGTTATTCCACGCGACCACCCGCTTGAACGGGTCCGCGCGATCGAGCAAGGCCATCGTCAGAATGTCACGCCCGTCCTGAATCACGACCCGCTGCGGTTCGGCGGGGATCGTGACGGAACGGCCGGCCGTGTCGGTCACGGTGACGGGATATTGGGTGGCATGCGCCGGTGTGGCCAACGCCGCCGAAACGACCGATACGACGGATAAAGCAACGGCAAAAAACCTCTTCACTGGATTTCCTCTGCTTGACGGCGTCACCGTCGAATAGGCCGATCGCCTAAGCGGGCTGCGTAAGGTGACCGTCTTAAACGGGCCCGCTTAACGCGCGCGTCAGGCGAGCCCCATCAGCGAGCGACTGGCGCTGCCGCATGAACAGGCGACATGGTAACGCAGAATGGGAATGATTCCTATTGACCCTGGTCAACTGTCAAATTTCCAGATATTTCCGAAGCTTTCATCACGATTTCAATTACTTAACGAATACCTTCGAGCATGCTGAATCGCACGTGGACGGATGCGTCGTGGGATGCGTCGTAGCGGGCGTTTCGACCTTCGCCGATCGTCGCGAGGCCGCTGTCAGCGACTTCCTACAACGGGTTCAGCCATCGCACGATAGGCGACCCCGCCAAGGCGAACTACACTAGTCTCACTGTTTCAGACAACTGAGACCTCAAGGAGAGAATCATGAACAAGGCACAAACCGAAGGCGTGAAGAACCAAGTGAAGGGCAAAGTCAATGAAGTAGTCGGTAAGGTGTCCGGCGACCACGCTCAGCAAGCCAAAGGCCATGTTCAGCAAGCCGCTGGCAAGACCCAGCGCGCAGCAGGCGATGCGGCTGAAAACATCAAAGATGCGAACAAGCACTAAGTTTTTACGCCTAGCTGCAGCATCAGATAAGGAAAAGGCGCCTCGGCGCCTTTTCCTATTGTTGTGACGAAAATGACACGCAATGGCCGAAAACGATGCATTGCGCGCTAACCGGCCGACTGTCTCTGCGTCCCCCCCGCGGTCGTTGGGAGCGACACGCGCCTAGGCGTCTGCCAGACCGTTACCCTTCAATATTCGGCTACGAGCGCTGCCTTGTTGAATGCCTTCGCTCGCATCCGCCGCGCGCATTCGGGCCATGGCTTCCATCAGGCCGTCCACCTTGCCGCGTTTGACGGCGATGTCGAGCCCGTCGAGCGCGAGCTGAAGCGCCAGCGACTCAGGCGATTTTTCATCGTACGTTTCCACATCCGACAGTTCCTGACGGCATTTTCGAGCCAGTTTTTCTGCGAAACGAGGATCCAGTTGCCCCTGGTCCAATAATGCCGTGATGTGCGCCGCCAGATCGATCAGTCCGGCCATCGTACCGTGCCATTCGACCACTTTCGCGGCGTTTTTCTTCTTAGCCATCGCGTTGCATCCCCGGAAAAGGAAAGACGAATTAATATCGCATAGTGCACGATCGCGGATATCTTGTCCTACACACGCCTATGACAAGTCCCTCTTTCCGGAGTGCCTTCGATGGCCTTTTTGTCGAAAGTCGATCCTGCATTGCGTCAGGCATACGACGAAACGCATTACGATGTCTATACCGACCCGCCGCTTACGCTCAAAATCGGCCTGCATCACCCGGTCTTACAGGCGCTGCACGCGGCGTACCGCGTGTCGAGCAGCACCTTTTTGAGCGCCTCGAACCCATTCAGCCAGCCGCTCTCGGATACGGAAAATCTGCTGCGGCAGGCTCGGCTCGCCGACGAGCTGCGGTCCCAGGGCACGATATTCATTGCCGCACTGGGCCGACATCCGTCGAATCAATGGCCGCCGGAACCCAGTTTTCTGGCACTCGGTCTGCCACTGGAAGGGGGCAAGATGCTAGGCCACCGATATGATCAGAACGCGATCGTGTGCGCGGCAGAGGATGCGGTGCCGCGGTTGGTCTTGCTGCGCTGATGTGCGTGCGTCGATCTGACCGTGTTCACCTTGCTGCGCCGATCGCGCCCCTGCGCGCCAGGTGCTCGTCATGCTGACACCTTCAGCGGTAGCGGCTCTTGCTGCGTCACGCAATGAATGCCGCCACCTTTCTCACAAATCCTGTCCACGTCGACCTGTTCGATCTTGCGTTCCGGATACAGCTCGGCCAACACCCCCGCTGCTGTCGCATCGGCTTTCGCATCGCCGAATTGCGGCATCACGACCGCGCCATTGCACAGGTAAAAGTTCGCATAGCCATTAAAGAAATCTTTGTCACGCGATCGGAACGTGTCGGATCGATGAATCGTCACCACCTCCAGCCGTCGGCCCCGCGCATCGGTGCTTTGCTTCAACTGCGCGATAGCCGTATCGATCATGGCCGCTTCCTCTGGATAGCGCGAAGGCTGCACCCGCTCGACCAACACCAGACCGGGGCGGATATACCGGGCAAAGCCATCGATATGACCATCGGTGATATCCACGCCCGCAATACCTGGCAGCCAAAGCACCTTCGTCGTTCCCAACACCGCGTTCAACGCGTCGACCACTGCCGCTTTGTTCATCCCGGGATTACGATTGGCATTGATCACCGCGCTTTCGGTCAATAAGACCGTGCCGTCACCATCGACTTCCAGCGCGCCCCCCTCCGCGACCAACGCCGCCACATAGCGTCGCAGTCCCAGCGTCGACGACACGTGCTCGACGACGCGCGCATCGTGACGGTGCGTCTGTTTGTTTCCCCACCCATTGAAATTCAAATCGACGACCGCGACGCGCCCTTGCCTGTCGACGACGAATGTCGGTCCCGAATCGCGACACCACATGTCGTCGATCTCCATCGGCATCAGCTCGACCGCCGCGCTGCACGCAGTCCGCGCGGATGCCAACTGTTCGATCCGCGTCAACAGCGTAACCGGTTCGTACTGTGCAATCGTCGACGCCAAACGCGCGATATCCGTACGGACTGCTTCACGCACGCCACGACCTGCATACAAACGATCGATCGAAGGCCATTGCATCCAGGTACGTCGATGGGTCGCAGATTCCGCCGGCATATGAAACCCGTCATCGGTCGGCGTTGCGCCCGATGCACAATCGATGCTTCGCAGCGAGGCCATAGTCGCACTCCTTCCAGTCTACTGATCGCACGTCTTAACGACGCCCTTTCAGCCATATGAAAAAGATAGGATAGTGCAACGAAGCATCTCCGCAGAAAAATAGACCAAGAACCAGCGTTTTCTGAAAGTCCTTGCGACTACCCCGCGCGGATGGCGTCTTCGATAATATCCAGCGCGTGCAGCATCTGTTCGCCAGTGAGCGTCAGCGGCGGCGTCAACGTCAATACATGGCCCATCGTCGTCTTGAACGACAGCCCTTTATCCATCGCGCGATACATCACACGCTCGGCCAAACCGGGATCCGGCGTTTTGACGGCGCGTTCGCTCACCAGATCGATACCCAGTAGCAAGCCTCTGCCCCGGACGTCGCCGATCGCCGGCAACCGGTCACGCATGGCCTCCAGGCGGGTCAGCGCCAATGCGCCCACCGTGGCGGCATTCTGGACCAATCCCTCTTCCTCGATGATCTGGATCGTGGTCAATGCCGCGCGCGTGGTCACCGGATTTTTTTCGTGCGTGTAATGCCCCAGTGCCCACTCCCCGGCTACGTCCAGATCGGCCCGCGCAATGCAGGCGGCGATCGGCAAGATGCCGCCGCCCAGCGCCTTGCCCATCACGAGTATGTCCGGGACGACATCGTCGTGTTCGCTCGCGAACATGCGGCCGGTCTTCCCCAATCCGGTCGGGATTTCATCGAAAATCAGCAGTGCGCCATGTCGATGACAGGCATCACGCACCGCCTGCCAATAGCCGGGCGGCGGGAGAAACGGCACCGCCCGCGCCGGCTCGGCGATCACGGCGGCAACGTCGCCTTCGCGCGCCAATACATAATCGACCATGTTGGCACAGGCAAGACGGCAACGATCCAGATAGGGTCGCCCGTGGTCGTCACAGTCATGTCCGTATGGGCAGCGATAGCAGCCGAACGGCGCGACATGCTGCGATCCGGCGACGAGTGGGGCTGCGGGTCCCGAACGAAACAATGCCTCGCCGGACAGACTGGACGCCCCGATGCCGGCACCGTGAAACGCATCCCAGAACGACAGCGTTTTAAAGCGGCCCGTCGCCATGCGCGCAAGCTTGACCGCCACTTCGACCGCGTCCGAACCGCCGGTCGTCAGCAGCACCTTGGACAGATTACCGGGCGCAATCGCGCCCAGCTTTTCCGCCAGTTCAACGGCGGTTTCACACGCATACCGACGCGGCGCGAACGGCAACGCATCCATCTGCGCGGCAATCGCGTGCTTCAATCGGGGATGTCCATAGCCGATGTGGTGCACATTGTTGCCATGGAAGTCCATGTAACGGCGCCCCGCCATATCTTCGATCCAGATGCCCTCCGCTTTCACGATCGCATTCAGACAGGGACTCGAGACCGATTGATGCAAGAATGCATTCGCATCACGCGCCAGCAAGGTCCGCGTAGGCGCATCCAACACGTGCTGCTGCCAGCCGCGACGTCGATCGGTCAGATTCGTATCGCTTTCGGACGGGGAGATGTCACCGCGGCTCATGATCGCGCCGTCGCTTTGCTCGAGAATCGCGAGAACACCATCAGCACGAGCAATGTGGTGACGCCAAGCATCATTGTCAGCGTGGCTGAATCGAATACCGCCCCACGATCCGACAGCGAGAAGATAGCGACGGGCGAGGTCATCCAACCGGGGGGATAAATCATCACGGTGGCACCCAGTTCCCCCATCGACAGCGCGAAGCTCAAGCTCAATGCAGCCATCAGATAAGGCGTCAGCAACGGCAGCGTGACCCGACGCAAACGATAGAACGGCCGGGCACCCAGACTCTCGGCAATGTGTTCGTATTCTGGCGGCAAGCGTTGCAAGCCTGCGGTCACGTTACCGTAGCAGAATGCGGAAACGAGCAGGAAATGGGCGACGATGACAATCGCCGCGGTGCCATTCCATAGGAAGGGTCGTTGGCTGAAAGCGACCAGCAGACCCAAGCCGACCGATACCGACGGCACCGCGCTCGGAATGAAAAACAGCAAATTGAGCAGCCGTTTGGGCATAGGCGACAGATCGCGCAAGGCCAGCGCCGCCCACGTCCCGCTCACGAGCGCGGCCACGCTAGACAACGCGCCGGTCACCACGCTGACCCATAATTGACTACTCGCATCGCCCTTCGCGGCATCCACATAATGCGAAAACGTCATATGCGTCGGCAATAGATCGTTCCACTGTCCGCTGAAGCTGGCCAGCGCGATCACGGCCACCGGCAGACCGTAGAGAATGCCGGTCAATAATGCCATCAGACACCAGACGGCAAGACGTGACACTTTAGACCAGACCAGCACGGTGCCCTCCCCAGTGATGCACGACCGTGCGGTAGATCGCGTACAGCGTGAACGACAGGACGATGTTGACCGTCGCAATCAGGCAGGCGCCCGCGTAGTCGGATTCTTGAATCGCCTTCACGTACACGAGCATCGGCAATGTCACGATCCCCTTTGCGCCGATGAACAGCACGATGCCGAACTCATTCACCGTCAGCAGCAGACATAAACTGCCCCCGGCAATCAATGCCGGTATCGCTGCAGGCAGAATGATCTTGCGGATAATCCTCAGCGGCCTGGCCCCCAGACTGCTGGCCACCTCGATCTGCGACGGGTCGATCAACGAGAAACTCGCCAGCAACGGACGCATGACAAACGGGGTGTAGACCGTGATCTCCGACAACACCAGACCCCACTGCGTGTAGAGAAATGACATCGGTGCGTGCGGCAGGCCAAAAACATGCATCAGCGATTGATTGAACAGGCCCGCCGACCCATAGATGAACGTAAAAGCCAACGCGACCAGGAACGTCGGTAACGCGACGAAGGTATCGATCAGTCGTCCCACCCACCGTGCCCCCGGAAAGGGGACGAACGAGAGGATCAGCGACAGCACGAAGCCCAGCACCAAACATCCTGCCGACGCGGTCAGCGCGATTGTGACGGTATGGTAGAGGCTGTTGAAGAATTCATGCGTGGACAATGCGCGAAACAGATGGTGCAACGAGAAGCGATGCGCATCGCCGGTCAGCCCCTGTTGCAGGATCAAGGCCAGCGGATAGAAGAACAGCAGGACCAGCACCGCTACCGGCACCAGCGCCCAGATGCCGCGCGGCAAGCGTCGGCCGGGACGGCGACTGCCGTCTAAGGGCGCCGAGGCAGCAGCGGCACTGACAGCAGCGGCAGACAGCGGCGATGCCGATGCAGCAGACGCCGCAATGGAGAGGTTCGGTCCGCGCTCAGGCATGATCGTTCGGCTCCGGGACGAACATCGCATCCGCGGGATCGAAATGCATTGCGACCACACTGCCGAGCGCAGGGGGCGACGTCAGCGGCGCGCAAGACAAATTCACCGTATGACCGTCGACGTCCACCGCAATGCTGTGCCATTCACCCAACCACTGGACCCCTTGCACGATACCGGCAAGCATATTGTCGCTTGCGGCACGACGATGCAGATGCAGGTCGTGCGGACGCACGCAGAGAAACGCCTGATCGCTCGCGCGCAGCCGATGCGGATTGCGCGCAGTCAGCGGCATTTCCTCATAAGTGGTCTGCGCGAAATCGGTGCCGATAGGTACCAACGCGGTCGCCGGCAATAAATTCGCGCGACCCAGAAAAGCGGCGGCAAAGCGATTCGGCGGATCGCGATATAAAGACTGTGCGCTACCGAAAGCCGCCAGCCTGCCGTCGCGCATGATGCCGATGTGATTGGCCAGCGTCAGCGCCTCGGTCTGGTCGTGTGTCACATATAGAATTGTCAGCGACGGCAATTCCCGGTGCAGCTTCGCCAGTTCTTCGAGCATCGATCGCCGGATCTGCGCATCCAGCGCCGACAGCGGCTCGTCGAGCAACAATACTTGCGGCTGGGTCGCCAACGCACGGGCAATGGCCACCCGTTGCTGTTGACCGCCGGACAATTCGCGCGGATAGCGTTTCGCGTACGCTTCCATGCCGACGATGCGCAAGCAATCTGCCACGCGCGCGCGAATGGCCGCGGTCTTTTCCCGGCGCGCTTCAAGACCGAACGCGACGTTCTCCTCGACGCGCATGTGCGGGAACAACGCGTAATTCTGTACCACCATGCCGATGTGGCGATCATAGGGCGCAAGATCGGTCACATCCCGCTCACCGATCCGGATACGTCCGGCCGCAGGGCGCACAAAGCCGGCAACCGCTCGTAACGCGGTGGTTTTTCCGGATCCCGACGGACCGATCAGCGCGACGATTTCTCCAGGCTTCACTTCCAGCGTCAACGCGTCCAACACCACATGACCGTTATATGCCACCGTCACGCCGTCGAACCCGATACCTGCGGCATGCTCGCGCGAGACGCCGACTTGCGACGACATCGACACATCCGACTGTACTCCGACGGACATCAGCGTATTCGCCATGAGGGGGCGCTCCCGATTGATAAGATCAAGCAAAGACGAAGCGAAAGCCTAAGCGACAGCGAGGGCGGCCAACCGAGGCCCGATCGCACGACAGCGAGCCGCGGGCATGACACAGACGATCAGTCGTTCGTGACGATCGACTTATAGCTGGCGACGTCCTGCGGCAAGTCCCTCAACACCTGGTCCCAATCGGGTGCCCAAATCTTCACGCCTTTCAATGTCGCTTGCAACGTCTTGAACGAGGGATCGTTCGGCTGAACGTCGTTACGCACCGGCACGCCGCGCGCGAGGGGGCTGACCTGCTCCTGCGCCGCTTTCGACAGCAGGAAGTCGATCAGCTTTTTGCCATTCGTCGAATGCGGGGCGCTTGCGACCAGGCCGATGTAATACGGGAAAGCGAATGTGTACTTGTTACCATCGGGGGCTGCCGGGAAAAAGATTCGGATGTTCGCGTTGTCGCCCATTTGTGCCAGATTCATCTGCACATCGCCGTTGGCCACATATAGTTCACCCTTATTGACCAGTGCGGTGAGCTTACCGGTGGAGGCGGACGGCCCGAGGTTGTTCGCTTCAAGCTTTTTCAAATAATCGAAACCTGCCTGCTTGCTGCCGAATGCGTGAAACGCCTGCAACATCACCGCCGTGCCGTCGCCTGCCTGACCGGGTGTCGAATATTGAATTTTCTGCTTGAACTGCGACGTCAGTAGATCGTCGAACGTCGCCGGGGGCTGTTTCAACTCGGCGCTGTTATAAATGAAGTTCGGGTAGTTGTTGACGATGGCGATGAAGTTTCCCTTCTGGTCCTTCAACTTCGTATCGATCTGCGCGCCCGCTTTCGGCATATAGGGCTGCAGCAGGCCATCGGCCGCCGCGCGCTGCATGAACGGCGGCAGTGTCACCAGCACGTCTGCCTGCGTATTTGCCTTTTCCTTCGCCACCCGCTCGACGATGCCACCCGAACCCGCCTCCACGTATTGCACCTTGATGCCTGTCGCGTGCGTAAAAGCGTCGAATTCAGTACCAAACCAACTCGGCGTGCCGTCATGCAAGCCGTCGTTACTATATACCGTCACCACGTCGGACTGCGCAAAGGCCGGCGCAGCCGGGGCGACGGTCAGCACCAATGCGAGCGCGGAGGCGATTTTTGTAAACTTGGCTTTCATGAGCATCCTTCATAGAGTGGAACGATCTGCCCATACCCTACGTAGCAATCATGGCAATGATGTGAAATACGCGCCCCAGTCTGGCAAAAACAAAAAACTATTTCAAGATGCCAATTAAAACTACATACGCCTCATTTATAATTGCTTTCGTTCCCTACCCGGTACGCTATGAACCGCACGCGCCCGAACGTCCTGCTCATCACCGCCGATCAGTGGCGCGGTGACCATCTTGGTGCCCTGGGTCATCCCGTCGTTCGGACACCGCACCTGGACGCGCTGGCGCAAGCCGGGACCTTGTTTGCCAAACACTTTTCGCAGGCTTATCCGTGTGGGCCGGCACGCGCCAGTCTGATCACGGGGTTGTATCCACACAAGCATCGGTCGATTGCGAACGGCGTGCCGCTCGACAGCCGTCATCCCACGCTGTTCACCGAATTGCGCGGTGCCGGCTATCGCCCCACACTGTTCGGTTATACCGACACGACACTCGACCCTCGGGGCAAACCGTACGGTGACCCGGACAACGGCGATTACGAGAATATCTGCCCCGGCATCGTCGCGGACACGCTGATGACCGAACGCGCGTCCCCCTGGCTCGCGTTCTTGCACGTGAATGGCTATGCGGTGAAGAACCCGGATGCCGGGCGCGACGGCATGCTGCGCGAGCGTGCATTCGACGAACCGACCCTGTTCAGCGCAGCGCACAGCGAATCGCAGTTCCTGACCGATCGCTTCCTCGGCTGGCTGGCGGTCGCCGGGAACGCACCATTTTGTGCGCATCTGTCGTTCTTTTCACCGCATCCACCGTTCGCGGCACCCGCGCCCTATCATGCCGCCTATCGTGAACGGGCGGCGGCCGGCGACATGCCCCCGCCTATCGGCAAGCCGGATCGCCGCACGGCAGCG
>CAWUJR010000086.1:0-10694 GCA_963922375.1 uncultured Robbsia sp. | reverse complement strand
CAGCGCTGGACGTCCTGTAGCGCGCCTCGCCCCGCCGGACGGGCCTCGCCCTGTCTGCTGAATTGCCGTTGGCCGCCCGGACGTTTGAAGAACATGACGAGTTGGGCGGCCACTTGTTTCGCAATGTCACGCCCGAGATCCTCCTCGACAAGCGCTAACGCGAGGTCAAGACCGGCGGTGACGCCCGCTGCGGTACGCAATCTGCCGTCTTTCACATAGAGTGCATCTTCATCGATCGCCACGGTAGGGCAAGCGTGCTGAAGCGCTTGTACCGCAGACCAGTGCGTGGTGACTTGGCGCCCATCAAGCAAGCCGCTGGCGGCCAGTGCGAACGCGCCGGTGCAGACCGAGCCGAAACGACGGGCCTGTGCGGCGCTCGCGTAGATCCATTGGCGTACCGTGATATTGAGATCGATGTGTTCCGCCTGCGGCGCGCCGGCGACGAGCAATGTGTCGCAACGCAGCGGCGTCTCGCCGACCACTAGGTCCGGCAACAACCTGGTGCCGGAAGAACTCCGTATGGGCCCGGATTCGCATGCCACCAACTGCAAGCGGTAGACGCCGCGTGCGGCCTCTACATTCGCCTGCGCGAACACATCCAATGGGCCGGAAACGTCCAATAATTGGACGCCGGGTAACGCCAGGATCGCGATGATTTTGGGCATGGAGACACGACCGTTGGGTGGCATGTGTGGTGACGTCATTGGCATTGGCACGGGGAACGGCACCCCGTGACGCCAATGTGCGCGAAATGGCAGTATATGACGTATTACGACGATTGAGGACGTCGGCAAGCGTTCTCATAATGAATACATCGCGTCACGCTTTGCATCGCGTTTCGCATCAGGTTGCGCATCACGTCTCACTTTCGCTTACTGCCCTTTGTCCTTCAGGAGCTTTAACATGAACGATTTCGCCATAGAAGGCGTCGCCATTCCCGACAGCCGTCTCGCACGGGACATTACGGAGATGGTGCGTGAAACCGCGTCGCCGTTGTTGTTTCATCATTCCAGCCGTGTATTTTATTTCGGTGCGTTGGCGGGTAAGCGGCACGGTTTGAAGTTCGATCCCGAATTACTGTACTGCGGCTGCATGTTTCACGATATGGGGTTGACGCACCAGCACAGTAGCGCATGCGAGCGTTTCGAAGTGGACGGCGCAAACGCAGCAAGTGACTTCCTTGCCAGCCGCGGCATCAGTCAACAAGACATCGATACCGTCTGGACGGCCATCGCGCTGCACACGACGCCAGGCATTCCAGAGCACATGCATCCGGTGGTGGCACTGGTGACCGCCGGCGTTGAGATGGACGTGTTGGGCTTGACCTATCCCGACTATTCGAATGCCGAACGCGAAGCGATCGTGGCAGCGCATCCGCGTGGCGACAGGTTCAAGGAGAACATCATTCAGGCGTTTTACGACGGTATTCGACACAAGCCCGAAACGACCTTCGGCAATGTGAAGGCCGATGTCATCGCCGATAAGGATCCCACCTTCCAGCGAGGGAATTTCTGCAGCGTGATTCGCGAATCGAAGTGGGGCGCTTGAGATGCCGCATCGATGCTGTTCAAGCATTGCTAAATGACCGATGGTCCATTATGGTGTCCCGGGAACCATCGGAGACAATCATGAATCCATCAGAAGGGCAGTGGGCGCTGGTCACCGGTGCGTCGAGCGGGCTGGGTATCGAGCTCGCGAAAGGATTGGCGGAGAAATCGATTCACCTTGTGTTGGCGGCAAGGCGTACCGAGCCGATGCAGCGGCTGGCTGCGGAACTGACACAGCGCCATGGCATCCAAGTCGTGGTGGAAGGGATCGACCTGTCCGCGCAGGACGCCGCTGCAGTATTGCAGGAACGTCTGGCTACACGAGGTATTGCACCCGACATCCTGATCAATAATGCTGCGTTCGGGTTGAGCAGCCGTTTTGTCGACCACGATCTGGTTCGTTTGCGCGCGATGTTGCAGGTGGATATCGTCGCAATGACGGAGCTGACGCATATTTTTGCGAAGAGCATGGCGGCGCGCGGGAGCGGGCACATCATGATGGTGGCCAGCATTGCCGCGTTCCAACCGACGCCTTTACTGGCCGCCTACAGTGCGGCAAAAGCCTATGTACTGTCTCTTGGCGAAGCGTTACATGCCGAATTGACACCGAAGGTCAATGTCACTGTGTTATCGCCGGGGCTGATGGAAACCGGCTTTCTCGAGGTCGCTGACTTCGAGGTGACGCCGGCAATGCGGCCCACGATGCTGAGTGCATCCGAGGTCGCAAGTATTGGTCTGGAAGCGATGTTTGCGCGGAAGTCCGGCGTTGTGGCAGGGCGACTGAACAAACTCATGACTCTCGGCAGTCGCCTCTTGTCGCGGCGGCTCCTGGCCAAAACGGCACTCCGTCTGACGCAGGACTAGCGAACGGTCTTTGAGGGCGCGAGAGAAAGACGCAGCCCGTCGATCAGGGGCGTTCGCCGCGTGCGAGTCGCCCTTCGATCTCGTGCACGACCGGCATCAGATCCGCGACACTGTCGATCACATAGTGTGCGCCGGCGGCGCGCAGTTTAGCCGTCGCATTCGTGCGTTTTCGTGCGAATTCATCGGCCGGAAGCGCTTCCGTGTCGGCCTGTGACAGCCCAAACACATTGCCGCTGACGGCGACGCCAACCGTCCACGTGCCACCATGAATCCCTTCGGCAATGCCGACTTCGGTGTCATCGACTTTGACCGCCGCATACCCGTCCCAGACACCCAGATCAATCAATGTCTTGTAAATCATGAAAGGGGACGGTCGGCCTTCCGGCGTGTCTCCGGTGCAGACCAGATTATCCGGCGAAAATCCCTGACTTGCCGCACCGGGGGTAATTTCGGCCATGATCTCCCGGGTATAGCCGGTCGTGGAGCCTATCTTGATATCGCTTGCGCGCAGCGCCGTGGCGACATCTGCGACGCCCGGAATGACCTGTGAGAACGCCGCTGCCACCGCGATGTTTTTCGGCACGAATTCACTATAAACCGCATCGATGTCGTGATCGGTCGGCAGGCGACCATGGGCTCTTCGCCAGGCGGCGGCAATGCGCGGCATTGCCATTAACGCGGCAATGTGCGCACGCTTGGCCATACCCATCGGCGCGCGGGCTTCGTCAATCGAGATTTGCACGTCGAATGCCGCGAATGTCTCGACGAATGCCCCCATGGGGGCCAGCGAGCCGTAATCCACCACCGTTCCGGCCCAGTCGAAGATCACCGTTTTGAGATGCTTCATGTCGTCTTCCAGTGCGCGCGATGGGGCTACCTTATCCACGCCGAGGTATTTTGTAAAATCGATATCACCGATCGAGGTATCGTAAAAAACGATAAGGCAATGTGGTTGAGACGTGTGGCTGTACGAGCGCATCGATGCGTCCGCCCTGAGGCGGTGCGTCGGTACGGGGAGGAGAATGGGCCAAAAGTCGGTAATATTTTTACATTTTCACGATGAATCGAGGAGTATTCGGTTATTTTTACCGGAAAGGATCTGATGCGACAACCGTTTAAATTGTTTCGGCTAAAGTGGCTTGTCGCCCCCGCGCATTTAACCGAACCACCTATTCCACATGCAGGCGCCGCTTGACACGACCATTATCGACATGCTCCGGCGCTTGGTCAGCGAACGAGATCCGCAAACCTTTTTCGAGCAGGCGGCCGACGAAGCCGCCAGATTGGTGGGCGCCGATGGCGCGGCCTTGATCGAAGTGCTCGACGGCGGCGACATGCAGTATCGGTTCTTCAGGGGCTTACCGGCTGACCATCAGCGCATGGCAAACGGGCATCGCTTCGCGGCGAACAGAAGTACCGCGGGCGCGGCGCTGCGTGACGGCCTGCCCATTTTTACGCCGAATTACGCCGAACATCCGAACGCGATGCCGGCGTTCGTTGCGTCCGGGCTGAAAGCCAACCTGATCGTGCCCTGCGGGCCAGCTGGTCACGGCAGCGCCGTGCTGGCGGTCGCCTGGATCAGTCATTATCCAGAAAACGTACCCGATCAGAATGCGCTCGCATTGATCATGCTGATTGCGGACCTCATGCATGCGGCACTGTATAGGCAGTCGCTCGAACGCGATCTGGAACGGCAAGCGGAGCATGATGCGCTCACCGGCTTGCCGAACCGGCGTTATTTGACGACCTATCTGAACAGCTTGTTCGGTCCGGTGACACCAAGGCAACCCGGCGGCATTGTCGCGGTGCTCGATCTGGATGATTTCAAGCCGATCAACGACCGGTACGGTCATCTGGCAGGAGATGGCGTGCTCAAAGAGGTATCGGCACGTCTGACCGGTTCGCTCGAATCGAATGAATTGATCGCCCGGTTGGGAGGTGACGAGTTCGTGCTCGTGCTGCCGCCGCTCACGGACGAGCGTTCGATGGCAGCGATTCTGGATCGGATTTGCGCGAAGCTCGATCGCCCCTATCGCATCGCTAGTGGGCATTGGGTTGCCTGCAGTTGCAGCATTGGCGTCACGATCGATCGCGACGGCAGCGGCACACCCGAGTCGTTGATGACGCAGGCCGATACGGCATTGTATGTCGCGAAAAGCCGTAAAGTGCCCGGCACGTCGCGGTGGGAGACGGACGGAAAAGCGGCCTGAAAAGCCGACACGCCGGACTCGTCGCAGCAAGCAAAGCGCCCGCGGGGGCGTTCCATAGAAGTCGGACCCGTGGCGAGCGCCACGACGCAATCGGACTTCTAGACGCTGCCAGCTCCGGTTGATGAGGAACGCTTCAGGATCGTCACACATGCCATCTTCAGACTAATTAGAAGTGCATATTAAATGCGACGTGGCGGGGTTCTGCTTCCCTCCCGCGACCGCATGCGTGCCGACCGTGGAAATCTTTACGGTTTCTTTATACCTTTTCCCTCAGTCTTATCAAGGACTTTACGCGCGTTGCGATACGCTCCCAGCTAGTGAAATCCGTCACCTGGGGTAAGAAAAATGGACGTGTTCTACATTGCCGGTATTGCCGGCTTCTGCGCAGTGAGCGTGCTGCTGGTCATCGGTTGCCAGAAGATGCGCCGGGCGCCGGGAGGTCGGCCATGATTGCCTGGACGATATGGCTGGCCGGTGCTGCATCGTTGATGTTATTCGTGTATCTCGTTTACGCCCTGCTGAATGCAGAGGATCTGGAATGAACGCCAATACCTTGTTGCAGTCCGCCGTTTTTATCGCGGTCTTGCTTGTGCTCGCTTTCCCATTGGGAAAGTATATGACGTCGATCTTCGACGGTTCTTCGATCATGGTCCGCAAGATCGGGCGGCCGTTCGAGCGTGGCTTGTATAGACTCGCCGGTGTGGATGCCGACGCCGAAATGTCCTGGCAGCGTTATGCGCTCTGCGTGCTGCTATTCAGCGGGGTAGGGACCGTTTTCCTCTACGCGATTCTGCGGTTGCAGCAATGGCTACCATTGAACCCGCAGACCCTGGCCGCGATGACGCCCGACGCGGCCTTCAACACGGCGGTCAGCTTCGTGACCAACACGAACTGGCAAGAATACGGCGGCGAAAGCACGTTGGGCTATTTTGCGCAAATGGTGGGACTCAGCGTGCAGAACTTCCTTTCTGCAGCAACGGGTATTGCGGTGGCCATCGCATTGATTCGTGGGTTTGCCCGGCACAGTGCGAAGACGATCGGCAATTTCTGGGTCGATCTGACACGGATCACCTTGTACGTGTTGGCACCCCTTTCCATCGTCGTGGCGCTGTTCTTCGTCAGTCAAGGGGTCATTCAGACGTTCGAACCGTACCAAGACGTTCCCACCCTTCAGACGACCACGTATCAGACACCGAAGTTGGACGCTGCCGGGAATCCGGTCAAAGACGCGAAGGGCAATCAGGCAATGCAGGACAGCAAAGCCGACAAGCAGACGCTGGCGATGGGACCGGTCGCATCGCAGGAAGCGATCAAGATGTTGGGCACGAACGGCGGCGGTTTCTTCAATGCGAATTCCGCCCATCCTTTTGAAAATCCGACGCCGATGAGCAACGTCGTCCAGATTCTGGCGATGCTGTTGATCCCCGCCGCGCTGTGCGTGGTATTCGGGCAGATGGTCGGCGACAAGCGTCAGGGGAAGGCGATCCTGGCCGCGATGACCATCGCGTTCGCGATGGGCGTCTGGGCGGAGATTTCATTCGAGCAAACGGGCAACCCGGCCATGAGCGCACTGCACGTCGATCAGCGCGTGACGCCTTTACAGGCCGGCGGCAATGCGGAGGGTAAGGAGACCCGCTTCGGCATCGCGCAGACCGGGATATTTACCGTGGCGACCACGGCCGCGTCCGCCGGTGCCACGGATGCGACCCACGATTCGCTGACCCCCTTGGGAGGCCTTGTGCCGATGCTGTTCATGCAGCTCGGCGAAATGATATTCGGTGGCGTGGGTTCGGGTCTTTACAGCATGTTGGCCTTTGCGGTGCTTGCGGTTTTCATTGCCGGCTTGATGATCGGTCGAACACCCGAATATGTCGGCAAGAAAATAGAGGCTTACGAAATGAAGATGGTCGCCGTCGCTATCTTGCTGACGCCGTTTTTGGTGTTGGTCGGGACGTCGATTGCGGTGATGTCGAGTGCGGGCGTGGCAGGTATTGCCAACCCGGGTGCGCACGGATTTTCCGAGGTGCTCTATGCGTTCTCGTCTGCGGCAAACAATAACGGCAGTGCATTCGCCGGTCTGACCGTGAACACGCCTTTCTACAACATCCTGCTGGGCATTGCGATGTGGCTTGGGCGCTTCGTATGGATCGTACCCGTGCTGGCGGTGGCCGGGGCGCTGGCGAGCAAGAAGCGTCTGGCGCAGACCGTGGGGACGTTGCCCACGCATGGTCCGCTGTTCGTGACCTTGCTGCTTGGCACGATCGTGCTTGTGGGGGCGCTGACCTACGTGCCCGCGCTGGCCCTCGGGCCCGTGGTCGAGCATCTGATGATGACGTCCTCCCAATGATGGGCGTCTCGCCAGTGGCTGATCGGTCTGCAGACGCGTCTGCCGCCGCCTCAGCCGCCGCTTCTGCCGCATTCGCACTTGTTCCGATCAAGAGACAATAATGACTTCTATCGTCAAGAAAACCGCCGCGCCTGCCGATGGCAGCGCGGGAAACGAAACCGCCCGCATTGACGGGCCAGGTGCCCAGCAGGTGCCGCAGGTCATCGAACCGCCGCGCTCCGCGTCGCGCTCGATGTTCGACCCGGCGTTGCTGAGGCCTGCGTTCCTGGAGGCATTCAAAAAACTGTCGCCGCGTACGCAACTGCGCAATCCGGTGATGTTCTGTGTCTACGTCGGCAGCATGCTGACGACGATCTTGTGGGTCGCGGCACTGACAGGCGTCGCCGAAGCGCCGGCAGGCTTCATTCTCGCCATCACCTTGTGGCTCTGGTTCACGGTGTTGTTTGCGAATTTTGCCGAAGCACTGGCAGAGGGGCGGTCCAAGGCGCAGGCAGCGTCGCTGCGGCATGCCAAGCGCGACGTGATGGCCAGAAAACTCAGTCAGCCCGATGCCAAGTCTCCAGTGGTGTTGACCAACGCATCCGAGTTGCGTAAAGGCGACCTCGTCCTGATTCAGGCGGGCGATACGGTGCCGGCAGATGGCGATGTGATCGGGGGCGTCGCCGCCGTCGACGAGTCGGCGATCACGGGTGAATCCGCGCCGGTGATCCGCGAGTCAGGGGGCGATTTCTCCGCTGTGACCGGCGGCACGCGGGTACTGTCGGATTGGATCGTCGTACGCGTCACCGTCAATCCGGGAGAGGCGTTTCTGGATCGGATGATTGCGATGGTCGAAGGCGCCAAACGTCAAAAGACGCCAAATGAAATCGCGTTGACCATCTTGCTGGTGGCGTTGACATTGGTGCTGTTATTCGCGACGGTCACCTTGCTGCCATTTTCGATGTTTGCCGTCGATATCACGAAAGCCGGTCATGTGGTCAGCATCACCGCACTGGTGGCGTTATTGGTCTGCTTGATTCCGACGACCATTGGTGGCTTGATGTCGGCGATCGGCGTCGCCGGTATGAGCCGAATGCTGCAAGCGAATGTGATCGCGACGTCGGGACGCGCCGTCGAAGCTGCGGGCGATGTCGACGTTCTGTTGCTCGACAAGACCGGGACGATCACCCTGGGTAACCGCCAGGCATCGACGTTCGAACCGGCGCCGAATGTGAGCGAACAGGAATTGGCCGACGCCGCGCAACTGGCATCGCTCGCCGATGAAACACCGGAGGGCCGAAGCATCGTCGTGCTGGCAAAGCAGCGTTTCAATCTGCGTGAACGGGACATGACCGCGCTGCAGGCCAATTTCATTAGTTTCAGCGCACAAACAAGGATGAGCGGTGTCGATCTACCGGATCGGGAAATCCGAAAAGGGGCGGCAGCCTCGGTCAAGCAATATGTCGAAGCGCATGGTGGACGCTTTCCGGCCGAGGTGCAGACATCGGTCGACGATATCTCTCGCCGTGGCAGCACGCCATTGGTCGTGGCGGAGAAGCGCGCCGACGCGCGCGGCGGTTTGGCACGCGTGATCGGCGTCATCGAGCTGAAGGACATTGTGAAAGGCGGTATCAAAGAGCGCTTTGCCGAACTGCGCAAGATGGGTATTAAGACGGTGATGATCACCGGCGACAATCGCCTGACTGCGGCCGCGATTGCGGCAGAGGCAGGCGTGGACGATTTTCTGGCCGAAGCCACGCCGGAAGCCAAGCTGGCGATGATCCGTTCGCATCAAGGCGAGGGGCGACTGGTCGCGATGACGGGAGATGGTACGAACGATGCGCCCGCGCTCGCGCAAGCGGATGTGGCGGTCGCCATGAACACCGGTACGCAGGCAGCGAAAGAGGCCGGCAATATGGTGGATCTGGATTCGAACCCGACAAAGCTGATCGAAATTGTCGAGATCGGAAAACAGATGCTGATGACGCGCGGCTCGTTGACCACTTTTTCGATTGCAAACGACGTCGCCAAATACTTTGCGATCATTCCTGCGGCGTTCGCCACCACTTATCCGCAGCTTCATGTGCTCGACATCATGCATTTGACGTCGCCGTCGTCGGCCATCCTGTCTGCGGTGATCTTCAATGCCCTGATTATCGTTGTGCTGATCCCGTTGGCGCTGAAAGGCGTCAAATACCGTCCGTTGGGTGCGGCCACGCTGCTGCGTCGCAACTTGTTGATCTATGGACTGGGTGGCTTGTTGATCCCGTTCCCAGGCATCAAGCTGATCGATATGTTGATGACCGCCTGCGGTTGGGCGTAAATTGTGAACCAGGTCCCCATCATGAAAAACGTCCTTCGCCCCGTACTTGTTCTTTTTGCCGCGCTCACGATCGTGACCGGCGTCATTTATCCCGCGGTCGTGACCGCTGTCTCGCATGTCGCATTCGCCGATCAGGCGAACGGCAGCCTGATCATCAAAAACGGCCATGCGGTGGGGTCCCGTCTCATTGGTCAGCAATTCGACGCGCCGTATTATTTCTGGGGCAGGTTGTCGGCCACCGCACCGAACCCGTATAACGCGACATCGTCATCCGGATCGAATCTAGGGCCGACCAATCCTGCGCTGCTCGATGAGATCAAAGGCCGGCTGGCTGCGCTTCACGCCGCCGATCCCACTAATGCAGCGCCCGTGCCGGTGGATTTGGTGACGTCGTCAGCAAGCGGCCTGGACCCCGAAATCAGCCCGGCAGCGGCTGCCTACCAGTTGCAACGGGTCGCCAAAGCGCGGGGTCTCTCCGACGATGAGGTCAGTCATCTGGTGGCGCAACATACACAGGCCCGGCAGTTGGGCATAATGGGCGAACCGCGCGTCAACGTGCTGACGTTGAATCTTGCGCTGGATGCCGCTCAACCCGACTTCACTCCTCATCATTGATGCCACGGCCTGACCCCGACGCACTGCTCAGCCGCATTCAGCGTGACGAAGAAAAACGTCAACGCGGGCGGCTAAAGGTATTTTTCGGCGCATCGGCGGGCGTCGGTAAAACGTTTGCCATGCTGCAAGCCGGACACCGTCGCCTGGAAGAAGGGGGCGATGCAGCTGATGCCAGCGATGCCGGCGATGTGTTAGTGGGGGTGGTTGAAACGCATGGCCGTCAGGAGACGGAAGCACTGCTCGACGGGCTCGAAGTCCTGCCATTGAAATCGTATGACTATCGAGGCCGGACGCTTCTCGAATTCGATCTGGATGCTGCGCTGGCGCGCGAGCCGAAGCTGATTCTGATCGACGAACTCGCGCATTCGAACGTGACGGGCGCGCGCCATAGTAAGCGGTGGCAGGATGTCTATGAAATATTGGACGCTGGCATCGATGTCTACACCACTGTCAACGTCCAGCATCTGGAAAGCTTGAACGATATCGTCGGCCAGATTACCGGCGTGCGCGTCTGGGAAACGGTGCCGGATCGCGTATTCGACCTCGCCGATGAAGTCACGCTCGTGGATCTGTCTGCCGAAGAGTTGTTGGAAAGACTGCGCGATGGGAAGGTCTATCTGCCGCAGCAGGCAGCGCGCGCAGTCGATAACTTTTTTCGCAAGGGCAACTTGATTGCGCTGCGCGAACTCGCATTGCGCCGCACGGCAGATCGCGTCGATGCGCAGATGCGGGAGTACCGTGCGGATCAGTCTATCGAGCGCGTCTGGCGCGCGCGCGAGCGGTTGATCGTTTGCGTGGGCCCCGGCAAC